>NZ_JAIWIH010000043.1:0-54680 GCF_052851135.1 Streptomyces sp. BRA346
CGCGCGTCCTCCTCCGGAGGAACGACGCACGCCCCTACGGGGCGTAAAGACGATAAACCCCTCCGGGGTTTAAACAATTCCTCCGGAATTGTTTATGAATTCCTCCGGAATTCATCGCGGTCGCTTTGGCTGATACAAGGTCAGTTCAGCGTGTGCGGGAATGATTTGGCGGAGGGTGCGTCGGGTGTTCTGTGCCCCCATGCCCTCAGCTTGCTTTGGTGGCATGAGGGTTCAAGATTGGCGGGCTGCGAAGAGGGGCGGGGTGGGTGGCGGTCATCCCGTATGCCGCAGCCGCTAGGTGATGGAGCGTGAGTGTTGATGGACAGTGGCCCAGCCCTTCCGTCAGTTCTCTCGTGGCGCCCCTGGCGCCGCTCACGGGCGACCGTACTCCCTGTACCTCTTTCGTGTCCACCCCAGCCGAGTCTGATGCATCACTCCATGATGCCGGGTAGAGTCTGTAAAAATACGGCACCCCCGTGAATCCGCTCGCCGAAATGGCGCAAACAGTCTATTGACCCCTCACGGCCTATGAACCTAGTATCGAATCACTCGGGTGACGCCGACGAAACCGCCAAATCACGAAGGAGAGAGTCATGGGAAGCCTAATTCTCATCGCTACAGTCATAGTCATGATCTATATTCACGGCTACGGCAAGGGGCGCAGCAAGGGTCGAACGGAGAATGTCGCAAAGTCTCTCGTGAAGATTCTCGATAAGGAGCGCTGAGAATCCTGGCGCTATAGGCACTGCCGAGAGCTTCATGGGGCGCACGCTGTAAGCGTGCGCCCCATGTCGTGTCTTGAGGAAGCGTCGGCTAGCGCAGCGCCCCCGGTGGTTTCCCGAGCAGGCACCCACGCCCCAACTCATCACTCCTAAGAGGGTCGGTCTGAGAGGGAAAGTCTACGCGTGGTCACTCTCGAAAAGGCACTCTCACCTGTACTGTTGCCCTCTTGCTCCTCTACTGGCCGCAACAGATGCCGCATCAGATGGGTGCCTCTGGATGTGCACTGGATTGCGCGCTTGATGGCGCGTCACCGTTGAGATGTTTGGTTCGCTGACACACGGGTATATCTAGTATCGAAGTCGCACGGGTGACGCCGAGCGATACGCCGAAAGCACGAAGGGATCAACGTGAAAGTTGAGCTGACTGTATCCGGGGGAATTGCCCGTCGGGCATTCCTCAAATCACCGGAAGCTGTGCACGCCCGCAGGATCGCCAATTTCCTTCCGTCGAAGGAGTGGCGTGAGGCTGCTCAGGTCGTCGAAAACGAAGATGCGGAACTGACAGGGATTCAGTTCCATTCAGCGACGGGACCGCTCGTTCTGAAAGTCCCGAATGAGGGGGCCCCGTATGTTCTGATGCTCCTTTCAGAAACTGGCCCCCAATTCGTGGGAACCATTCATGGAGGTAAGCGGGGGGAAGTCTCCCCGCAGGCTGTTGCCTACAGGCTAGGTAACATTCTCAACTCCCTTCGTGAGCGCCGTTTCATCTAGTGGCAGTCCGGCCCGTTGCTTCGACGGGCCGGACCAGTTCCAGGGAGGAGTGAAGGACATGAGCGAGACTCGCGTAGTTGACAGCGCGTCCCCTGAGGAGGACCCGGAGCCTGCCACCACGCATGAACTGGAGCAGGCCACATCTGCCTACTCAAAGGCAAAAGCCCGCATCAAGGCTCATCGTCTGCGCAAGGGTGTTCCGCACGTTGATGGGCAGGTCGATGACCGGAGGCGAGCATTCGTCTTAGGTTTCGTGACGGGCGTGAGAACGGGGCACACGGGCCCAGCTCTAGCCGATCGCGCGTTGCCCGCTGCTGATCTGTCCGCAGCGATGCGCGATTCCCGATCTGAGGACCTCATAGATCGCGAGGTTCAGTACCACGGGTCTCTGACGCGCCACCACGGCTACTACTACATCAGTGGAGTCATCCGGCGCTCTGAAGGAGGCCCCGTGAAAACGTTCTACGAGTTGAGGAGGTTTGCGCAGCGTACTCCCGCACTCCGCGAAGTGCGGGAAGAGAGTGTGACACTCGTGGAGTGGGGGGAGGTTTAAGGACTCAGGAGCCGGGTATATCTAGTATCGAAGGCCACTGATTGACACCAGCGGCCCGCCGAACACACGAAGGGAAACGATTTCGATGGAAACCCAGTCCGCAGTGCGGTTGATCAATCAACTCGACTACAAGCCCGGTTGGTCGATCACCGCCGAGGACCACACCAAACGGTTCGAGGGAACCGTAGAGGTTACGTTCGTGTTCCCCGCGTACCACTCCGAACGGCACCTTGCCGAAGAGGGGTACCCGTCCCACACCGATGGTTCATACGCGAAGTTCGCGATCATGGCGAGCGACTGTGACGACATCGAGCTGTACCGTCGTGTCCTCGCAAAGATCCTCGAAATCGAGACCCACGAGGCGAGGGAGTTCCTGCGGGTACTGCCCACGTATTGGGCGCCGTTCCACCCTCACCGCGTCGACGGGATGAAGCGGTGGGGGGAGGTGTCCAAGGACTACACGTACGGCATCGTGTAGCCCCCTGACAGGGTGCCCCGTCGCAATCCCCCCAGCGACGGGGCACCCGCCCCGCAGGCGCCGTCAGAGCCCCGCACGGGGGCGCCGGCCGCTGCGGTGTGGGGCCAGGTGCGCGGTGCCGCAGGTCGGCTCAAAGCAGATCAAGGCAGTAGTCCTCACTCACCCACCCATAGCCGCCCGAAAGTGCCTGGACAAGCAGGGGTTTGCCCATCACCACATAATCATCTAGTATCGAATCACGCCGCCCGGGTGACGCCGGGCGACCCGCCGATCAACACGAAGGGAGAGCCCCAAGTGGCTCACGAAATCGCACAGCTCACCATGCCCGAGTCCCAGCGGAACGCTTCTTATGAGCAGCTGCTCCAGGCCCTCACGCACGAGGAGGAGGTCAAGCTCGACACCGTCGCTTCAGGAGGCGCCATTGCGGCCCAAGAGGGGGACATCGTCGTTGGTGACCAGGTCTACAGGCCCAACGCGGTGGCGGATGAGGGGATTTCCTCCAAGTTGAGCATCCCCCTGCCCTACCTACGCCGGATGCACTCGGAAGCGCCCCACCTGTACGACCTCAACGTCAGGGGCTGGCTCGAAAGAGAGCCCGAGCGGAAGTTTCTGCTCCGAGGTTTCCGGGGAGCGCCCGGCACGCTGCGTGCTTTCCTCTCGGACAGCTACAAGGTGATTGACCATCTGGACGTCCTTACGGCTGCGCTGGAAGGAGTCAAGGAGGCCCGTCATCCGATCAAGATCCTCGGGGCGGATCTCACCGACCGGCGCATGGTGGTGCGGGTGGAATCCAGCGCCGTCAAGGTGATGGCCCGCGATCTGTTGAAGGGGTACCGCTCACCCTTCACCGGGCAGACCGGCGATGACCTCCCCGTCGTATCAGCCGGTTTCGTCCTGGCGAACAGCGAGGTTGGCGCAGGGAGGTACACCATCACCCCTCAGATCGTCGTGCAGGTGTGCACCAACGGGCTGACCATCACCAAGGATGCGCTCGGCAAGACCCATTTGGGCGCCAAGCTGGATGAAGGAGTGATCCGGTACTCGGAGGAGACCCAGACGAGGAACCTCTCGCTGATCACCTCCCAGACGCGGGATGCTGTGGCAACGTTCATGGATCACGCCTACGTGGAGCGGAAGCTGACGGAGATCCAGCGCGAGGCGGGGCAGAAGGTCGAGAAGCCCAGCGAGACCATCGAATACGTCAGCAGGCGGTTGAAGTTCAGCGACAGCGTGCGCGAGTCCGTCCTGAATCACTTCACCGCTGGCGGGCAGGCCACGGCGGGCGGTGTGATGCAGGCAGTGACTGCCACCGCCCAGACTCTCAGCGACGGCGATGCGGCATACGAGCTGCAAGGCCAGGCGCTGACAGCTATGTCGCTGGCTGCCGCAGCGTAGCCCCACCAGCTCCGACGGGGCGGCGCACCGCCCCGTCGCTCACTGGAGCATTTCAAGCTCCCGTCCGGTCCTTCGGACTCCGCTTTGGGTCCTCGAAGGGTCCCGGCGGGTAGTGGCCCCCGGTGTGCCGCGGATGTCCCCCCCCTGCGGCACACCGGGTTCCAGGCCCGGCCCTGTGCTTAAGGCCCGCGAGGGGCAGGGCCGGGCCTTCCCCCCGCCTTCTCTGAGCCGGGTCCGTCGACTCGATCATTGTCCGTGATGTCCAACGAGACGCCGCGTGCAGAGTCGAGGCGCGATGCTCCCGACCGGGGCGACACACAACCATAGAATCATCTAGTATCGACTTGAGGATGTCATGGACTTCAACATCAGAAATCGCAGCGTGCTGCCGCCCACTATCGAATCCTCCTTGCGAGCGGTGTGCGAGCTGATCCGCGAGGCGGGAGAGGGCACGCATTACATCATGTGCCTGGCGGATCTCCCGGTTGGGACCTCCCTGTTCGAAACCGCGCATTTCGTAATTCCCGAGGGCCGCACCGGCTGGAAGCGCGTGAGTGCAGAGGTGGCGAGTATGGCTGACTTCACCGAGGTGTTGGGGTGGGGCCTCGCGGTACGCGCCGGCGCGTTGGCGATGCGCACCGAAAGGGAGTCTCGGATCGGCATTCGGGGGTGGACGATCAACCGGACTGGTTTGCAGCCGCTTACCGGCAGCGAGTTGTCCGGGTCCCCCGTCCTGGCCGACGCGATGTGCCTTCCGGAGGATCCGAGGGAGTTGGTCGAGTACCGAAACGCGTATCCGATTCTCCCTACAGAGGTGTAGCCCTCGCTCGCCCAGCGCCCCGGAGGCTCCGGGGCGCTGGGCGCCATGCGCGCGCCCTATCGAGTCCTTCACAGGCACCGTCAGTTTCTGTGCAGCGGCCGGGGAATAGCCGTTCCCCAACCCCTGTTATACCTAGTATCGAACTACTTCGGGTGACGCCGAAGGGACCGCCGAAGCATGAAGGATTTCATTCATGGGTCACTACGACCTGCATATGGTGCACACACCGGACGGGGAAGCCGAAAGGTACGAGGCCGCCCGGCAAGCATTCGACACAGCCGTGGAGGAGCGGGATGCGCTCTTCCTTCCGTTCAATGACCCGGCATACCGAGCTGCGCAGAAAAGGGTCAGCGAGGCGTACGACCGGATGTATGAGGTGCACGCCTCCTATCTCCAGTTCGGTAACTGGACCATGAGGGAGTGTCGAGCGTTCATGCATCACTTCGGGATGCTCTCGCTGACGGTTTTGCATCCCCCGGAGAGGCCCGATCCAGAGGCGTTTGGCATCAGCCTCAACGAGTGCAGCGAGTACTGCGACTCCCCCGCCCGGGGGGAGGCGCCGGAGGCGGTCCGTCGTTTCCAGGAGGCCATGGAAGCACATCTCTCGTGGGCCCCTGTCCCTGCTGACGGAGTAGTCGCCCACAAGCTCGGAAGCCCTGGCGGGTGGATCGTCACCCCGGCTGAAATCCGCGCGGCGCTTTCGGCGTACGGAGAGAACCGGGGGAAAGACCCTGGGCTGCTCTCGCAGATCATCGAAGAGGCGAGCTGGTGGCCACAGTGGATCGAGTATCTCGCCACAGCCGCCAAACACGGGGGATTCCTCGTGCGCTGACACCGCGAGAGGCACGATGCCGAAGCAGCCGGGGAATACGCGACCTCCGCCACATGTTTACCTAGTATCGAATAATTGAGGGGTGACGCCCTCAACGACGCCGAATTCACGCGAAGGAGCCTTCCATGGGCTACACCACTACTTTCACCGGCCGGGTCACCATCTGCCCGCCTCTGAACCCCCATGAGATCGCCTACCTGCGGTCGTTCTCCGGCACGCGCCGCATGGACCGCACCCGGGGGCCGTACGTCATCGACGGTTCCGGCGCCTTCGGGCAGGGCCTCGACAAGGACATCACGAACTACAACGGACCCCCCGCCGGGCAGCCCGGACTGTGGTGTGAATGGGTGCCCAACGATTACGGCACGGCGCTGACGTGGAGCGGTGGGGAGAAGTTCTACAGCGCGGCCTCGTGGATGGAATACCTGATCGACACATTCCTGAAGCCGGATGCCGATCTCGCCGCCGAGCTGCGCGCTCCAGTGCGCGGACGCACCTATCCACCGGAGTTCGAGCGCTTCACCTTCGACCATGAAGTCAACGGTGTGATCGTCGCGCAAGGCGAAGACCCTAACGACCTGTGGGACATCAGGGTGTCCGACAACGCGGTCGTCACCGTCGATCGCTCGCGCTGATCACAGCCCCATGACCGGCCGGGTCTCTTCCCTTCGTGGCCCGGCCGCCCCGGGTCCGGCGGGTGGTCGAGCAGCGCGCAGCGATCCCCCGCGCTGCATGTCGCCGCTCCTGCCCGCCGGGCCCTCAATCCGCCTTTCCCGTGCCCGAGGAGAACTTCAGCCTTGTCGCGTACGCCGTCCGCGTTTCTGCTGACCGGTGACGGCCAGCTTGTCGAGATCGACCTGCCCACTGCACACACCGAGGAAGACCGCGAAGCTCGCGCCGCCGTACTCCGCGCAACCCTGCGATGCGACCGCTTCGACGTCGTCGCGCTGACCCACAGGTGGGACATGTGGATCGATGACGAGGGGCAGTTCAACCACCCAGTCAATCCCTTCGCTACCGTCCTCGCGCGCCGCTTCGGGTTTGTCTACCAGGACTACCACGGCCCGGTCCTACTGACCGGCGGCCCGGATGCCGAGGGCAACACGATGCCGCTGCTGCGGGACCAGGTGACCGCGCTTCTGCACACCCTGGCCGACCTGTAGGCCGCAGGGCGACCAGCCCGTTCCCGGGCCCCGGCGAGGCCGCACGGCTTCACGTCTGCCCCGCCGGGGACTCCGTGCCAATCCCCAGGGAGAAATCATGGGTTACACCCACTACTTCGCGTACGCGCCCAGCACCAGGGAGTTTCAGGATGCGTGGCCTCGCATGGTGGCCGATGCCCGGCGCATCGTCGCGCACGTCCAGTCGCTCGGCATTGCCGTCACCGGGCCCCTGGGGCGTGGCAGCCCAGAGACTTCGGAGAGCTGCATCGCCCTGAATGGGCAATTCGATCACGAATCTCTGGTGATCTCGCCAGGGCCGCCGAATCCGGCGCACGACCCGTACGGGGCTGGTCAGTACGCCACGCGGGGATTCGTGTGGTCGTTCTGCAAGACCGCTCGCAAGCCGTACGACCTGGCCGTGTGCGCGATCCTGCTGCGCTGCTGGCAGCTGGCGCCGCGCGCCTTCGTCATCGGCAGCGACGGGGGCTGGGATGCAGAGTGGAAGTTCGGCGCTGACCATGCCCGTGCCCACAGCGCGCGCTCCGTCATCGGCGCGCTGTTTCCCCCTGCCCCTTCGGAGTGCCCGTTCGTCAACACCGTCGACGGCCCCGTGCACCGTGGTGAATGAGGGCCCTGGCGCCATGTGACTCATGCAGGCGGCCCGGGGCGGGGCAGTCCCGGGCCCGCCGGTCACTCCGCGAAGCTCGTGCCGGCCTTGGGGCCGGTGCCGGTGAGCGCGACCAGGCGCTTCGAGCCCACCCCGATACACGCCGGGATACCCACCGGCCGCCCCGATGGACCATCACCGCCTTGATCACGACAGATACCGGCTTGCCTCGACCCACATAAACATCTAGTATCGAATTACTCGTGAGGCGCAGCCGCGATCCGATGCTCCCAGCCTCAGGCTGCCGGTCCGACGGAGCCGAGGCGCACAGATCCCCCTCAGCCTCCCAGCCGCGCCGCTCCCCTTCACGCAGCCACCGGCGCGACCTTCAACAGCACTCGCTCTCAGCAACCCAACGAGGAGATCCGTTCTCATGACCCATGCCGAACGCCCCGCGCCCATGCCTCCCGGCTGGCCGAGGGACCGCTACCGCACGACCCATCGCGCCATGAAGGTCTTCCGGATAGCCGACCACCTGCTGCGGCACGGACTGGCCTACAGCTCTGCCGAGGCGACCGACCCCGTCATCCGTGCCGCTGCCGCCGCGTGCGGTGAGAACGAGCCGTCCAGCACCAGTTGCCTGCTCGTACGGGAAGCCTTCGACTTCCTGCTCTCCCCGCACCGGCCCCCCGCCTCATCAGGCGGCCGGAACGCCCTGACCATCCACATCATCCGCGGCCCCGACGCGTGATCCGACGCGCGTCACCAGCCGCTCTGCGTACAGGAGATCCCCTTGTCCAGCACCACAGCACTCAAGCGCGCCAACGGGAAAGGCGCGCCGCCCGCCGCACCTGTGGCTTCGAGCCAGAGCCCGAAGAGCGGAGCCGAACCGCCGATCCCCGAAGAGCCGGACCAGCGCATCGTCCGTCTCGATCCGTCTCAGATCGTCCGTGACGCCTGCAACGCCAGGACCACCGACACCGAGCCCGACGAGAAGCTGATCGCGTCGGTCGCGGAACTCGGCGTCCAGGACGCCATCAGCGTCCGGCCGAACCCCGATGGCACCTACGGCGCCTTCAAGGGCTGGCGACGCGTCCAGGCACTCCAGAACGCCAACACGACGGCGGAGGCCGAGGACAGGCCCGTCCGCGAGATACCCGCCATCATCCGCGAGGACCTGGTGGACCGTGACGCGATGACACACCTGCTGTCGCTGATCGAGAACGACCACCGGGAGCAGATGAAGCAGCGCGACCGCGTCCGGGCGATCGAGACGCTGGCGCTGGTGGAAATGACCGAGGCCGAGCGTGAGCAGATGGCCCGCGCTCTGAAGATCAAGCGGGCCGAGATCCGTGCCGCCCGGCAGGCTGCACGGCTGGACGAGGAATCCCTGCAACGCGCCACAGTCCAGGGCTTCGACCTGGTGCAGATGGCGGAGCTGGCGGACGTCGAGGACGTGTACGGCGCCGCTCGGGCGCTGGAGGAGGCGAAAGCCAAGGACGACGCCGAGGGCGAGGACGGACGCGGCCACTGGGAGCACGCCCTGGCGCGGCTGAAGCAGTTCAAGGCCGAGACCCGCGCGCGGGAGAAGTCGCTGAAGGAGCTGGAGGAAGCGGGTGTTCCGTTGCTGCCGGACCACTTCTCCTACGGCACGAAGGACACCTCCCGGCCGCTGACCGACCTGTGCACCGATCTGGGCATGCCGCTGTCGGTGGAGAAGCACGTGCACTGCGCAGGTCATTCCGCTCGCCTTGACGAGGAGTCGCACCCGGTCTGGTTCTGCTCGGACCCCGCTCAGTACGGGCACAAGCTCCGGCCCGGCGCGAAGAAGCCCAAACAGTCCATGAGCGCGGAAGAGAAGGAGGCGCGGCAGCGCACGATCGCAGGAAACAAGGCGTGGAAGACCGCGCGCACGGTGCGGGAGGAGTTCTTGCGCAAGCGCTGCCAGGGCAGGTCTCTGTCCGACGCCGCGCGGCTGTTCGCCCTGCGCGTGGTGATGAACTCCCCGTACCAGTGGGCGAAGTGGTGCGACAAGAAGGACACCGAGACCGTCGCCCGCTACCTCGGCGTTCCCGACCCGAACGCGGACCCCGCCGCGTCGAGCCGTCGCACCGGGGGGCCGTTCGACGAACTGGTCGAGCGCCACGGCAAGGCCAGGGGATGGCACCAGATCTACGCCCAGGTCGTCGCCGCGTGCGAATACAGCATGCGCGAGCCGAAGGCGTGGCAGCGTCTGGACCGCCTACAGGCCGCGTACCTGGTGCATCTGCGTGACGAGGGATACCGGCTGTCCGAGATCGAGGACATGGCCCTCACTCAGAGCTGGCCGCCCTCGCAGGACGAGTCCACCGCACAGGCCGCCTGACCGTCGCCACCGCCGGGCGCGGCACCCCTCCATCCGCCGCGCCCGGCACCCGGCCTCTTCCTCGTGGAGTTTCCATGTCCAGCTGGTGCCCCTCCGGCCGGAGGCGCTATGCGGACCGGGCGATAGCCCGTGCCGCGCTCGGGGCCGCCAGAGCCCGTGGCTCCGCCGTGCGCAGCTTCCAGTTCTGTCCGAGCTGCCGGGGCTTCCATCTCTTCCGCAAGCGTCCCTATCACCCGCGCAAACGCCGGAAGCCGCGCCGACCTGGCGGAAGTCCCTAGCTCAACAGGTTGCACGAGCGGGCCGCGGTCCCCTCCCCGCTTCGTCGCTGGCTGTCGGCGCGACTCCGGCCCGCAAAGACCGGCCGGAGCCGCGCCCGATCTCTGAGGAGTTTCAATGACTCAGTTCTGTTCTTCCGATCCCAACGACTCCGACCACGGAGCACGATCGTCTCCTCCCCCGGTGGCTGACCACCGCAGGGATCCGTCAGCTCCGCCGGTCGAGGACGCGGCGCCGGAGCGTCTGGTGGCGGACATCTCGCAGAAAGTGTCGCGCGCGTGGCACGGCAGTCGCGACAGGGGGAATCTGGAGATCCCGGTCGGGGTGGTGGCCTCGCTCGCCATGCTGCGCCAGCCCGAGCGCGGGGCCGCTGTTGCCGAGCATCTTGCGGGCTTCACTCCGTCTGAGTTGGTCGCACACCACCGGCGTGTCTGGGCACTGTTGTGGATCATCCGTCCGGAGCTTGCACACTGGGCGCGCCCGCTTCATGGCTTCGTTCGTCTCTAGGAACAGCGTTTGTCGACGGGTTTCGGAGGCGGTCGGTGATCAACTGGCTCGTGAATGTTGAGCAGAAATGACGGCACTGACACGGCCGCGAACGCGGAACGGCCAGTCGCCCGTCAGGGCGGCTGGCCGTCGAAGCAGGTAGCGGCAGAGGGCAGCGCCTTTGAACCGTTCGAGCAGGTCGCCATCCGGGAATGGGATACCAATTGGGATGCCGTGCCGGGTTCGGCCGTGTTATGTAGTGAAGATGGAACCCGACCTCGTGACCGAAGATCGACTGCGTGGTGTTCTCGACGAGCTTGTCCGCAGGGAACCGCTCTTCCACCGACCCACGTTCGGAACGACCAGGGCTGATTTTGAGGTCATGACAGCCCCGGACTTCTGGGAGACAGGCGCGTCAGGACGCCGCTACAGCCGTGAGTACGTTCTCGATGTCCTGGAGGAACGCTATAAGTCTCCACTAGCCGAGGACTGGGAGACCTCCGACTTTCACTGCCAGGAACTGGCCGCGGCTGTCTATCTGCTGACGTACACATTGGTCCTCAACGGACGGAGAACACGGCGGGCAACGATCTGGCAGCAGGGTGCCGACGGCTGGACGGTTCTCTACCACCAAGGAACCGTGGTTCAAGACCTCTGAATCCCTGGCGCTCATCCCCTCTTGGCGGGTTCTTCGGCTCGTGCTCGGGTGCTGGCGAGGCGGTAGGAGTCGGTGCCGGTCTCGATGATGGTGCCGTTGAAGGTGAGCCGGTCGACAATGGCGGCGCAGAGCCGCGGGTCCGTGAACGTCTTCGTCCAGCCTCCGAACGACTCGTTGGAGGCGATGGCGACGCTGTTCTTCTCCTCGCGTTCGGTCAGGACCTGGAAGAGGAGTTCGGCGCCGTGCCGGTCGAGTTCCATGTAGCCGAGCTCATCGATGCACAAAAGATCAACACGCCCGTAGCGGGCGATGGTCTTGTTCAGCTGCTTCTCGTCGGCCGCCTCGACCAGCTCGTTTACCAGCTTCGTGGCCAGTGTGTAGCGGACCCGGTAGCCCTTCATCGCCGCCTCGGTGCCCAGAGCGATCAGCATGTGTGACTTGCCGGTGCCGGAGTCACCGATCAGGCAGAGCGGCTGGCCGTTCTTGATCCATTCGCAGCTGGCGAGGGTGTGGACGGTGGCCGCGTCGATGTTGGGGTTCGCGTCGAAGTCGAACGCCCGAAGGGACTTCTCCCGCGGGAAGTTCGCTGCCTTGATCCGCCTCTCCGAGCGGCGGCGGGCCCGGTCGTCGCATTCGGCCATCATCAGTTCGGCGAGGAAGCCGCGGTAGCTCATCTGCTCCTTCAGCGCCCGCTCGGCGATGTCGGGGAACTCCTTGCGGATCGACGGCAGCCGCAGCATGCGGCAAGCACTGTCGATGGCGGCATCGGCGGCCTGTTCGGTCAAGCCTCGCTGGCGGGGCAGGGTCATTGCGCTTCTCCCTCACGGTGGTCACCGCTGCTGTCGCGGCGGTATCGGAGCAACTGGTCGTAGGGGGTCACCGAGGGCAGCGGCCTGGTGTCCGGCGGAAGGTGGGCGAGGCGCCACTCGTGCAGGGATGTCACTGTCGCCGGTGGCTTGCCGGGAACCAGCTGGCCTGCTGCGGGGCCGGGTTCGGTCTCTGCCTGGGCGGCCTTTCGGGCCTCCAGCGCGACAGCATCCGCGGTCATGGCCCCGGCCCTCAGGGCCGCGGCCAGACCGGCGACGACATGCTCGTGGGGCAGGTGACGGCTCAGCAGTAGCACCTCGATCAGGGCCCGGGTGCCGTCCCGCTCGCCGTGGATCTTCTTGGCCTGGTTCCACCAGGCGTCATGGATCGGTGTGAACTTCCCTGCGGAGCGGGCCTGTTCGAGGGCGGTGGAGCCAGGGAAGGCACCGGGCTTGCGGACCAGGGCCTCCAGGTAGTGGTCCAGATCCAGGCGGACGGCGCCCTTGGCGATCAGCCGCTCATGTCGTGCCACTTCCACGTTCCTGTCGTAAACCACCAGGTGAGAAGCGTGCAGAACGACCCGGACGCGTTTGCCGATCAGGCGGGTCGGCACCGAGTAGCGGTTGGTGCGGACAGGGATCTGGCTGTAGCGGTCGACTCGTGGTGTGAACATCCGCCCAGTCTCGAACGGCTCGTCGGGCAACGGCAGCAGCAGTGGCTGTTCGATTGCGAAGTAGTCCGCGACCGTCTTGGGCCTGGACCCGATCCGGCGGGCGCCGTCCTGCCGGTCCCACTGGTCAACCATCTCGTTCAGCTCGGCAAGCGAGGAGACCTCAGGAACGGGAACGAAGTGGTTGCGGCGAAAGTAGCCGATCTGGCCTTCGACTCCGCCCTTCTCGTGGGCCCCTTCGATGCCGGGCCGGCAGTAGAAACTCTCGATGCCATAGTGCGACTTGAACGCGATCCACCGGTCCGTTTCCACCCTGGCCCGGTTCAGCCCCAGCACCCGGGCGACGGCAGCCTTGAGGTTGTCGTAGCGGACCTTGCTCCGCGGGACACCACCCAGCGTCCGCAGCGCGTGGACGTGGCCTTCGAAGAAGGCTTCTTGGCCGGCCGAGGCGAACACGCGGTGGACGGCCTTGCCCGAATACGACAGGCGGAAGGAGAACAGATAGCAGGTCACCAGCTCTCCGGCGAGCCGCACAGTCACGTCACCGAAGTCGACTTCCGCCTCATGGCCTGGCTGGTGGGTCTGCGGGACGAACGCCTCCAGCGGCGCCTTGCCGGACTCGACCAAGATCTCCGGCTTCCGGCCGGCGACGTAGTAGCGGACCATCCCGTAGGAGACGTCCGCCTCGTGCTCCTCGACCAGCCGGTGAAAGATCCGTGTGACCGTGTGACGCTGCTTGCGCGGCGCGTCCAGATCCGACCGCAGGATCTCGTCGATCACCGGCTTGAACGGATCCAGGGCACTCGCCCGGGGCGGGAGCTTCTTGCGCGGCTCCGGCCAGGCCGAGTCCAACGCCTTCCGCACCGTCCGCCACGTCACGCCGTGCTTGCGCTCAAGCTCGCGCATCGACATGCCGCCGCGATGGTCACGCCGAATCGCCGCGTACAGCTCGACCTTCGACATCGGCGGCATGACCAGCACCTTTCACCAGGAGCATCCCGATGCTGCCCTGGCAAGAGACCCGGTGCCTCCCAAACTCGTCAACACCACTCGTTCGTGATCCGGGGCGCCTCCCAAACTCATCGACAAGTGACGTCACTACTGCTCGATAAAGCCACGCTTCACTCGTGGTTGGAGGAGGAGCTCGGACCGAAACGTCTCGACGCTGTCCATGCGGTCACCCAGGCAGCTCTGCGAGCGGGCCTCCTCGAGGTGACCGGGGGCGCGGATCCGTACCAGCGCTCGCGGGCCGATGTCTTCAGCGTCCTTCTGACGGAGCTGCGATCCGGCCGAGCAGGCAAGGCGATCGGTGAGGCGCATACTCCGCCGGACGCCGCTGCGCTGATGGCTCGTCTGACGCTGCCGGATGAGCCCAGGCAGTGGTTCGACGACCCTGCGGCCGGCACCGGCGGTCTCTTCCGCGCCGCCGCTCAGCGCCTGCGGGACACCGGCCGCGATCCCGCCGATTTCGGATGGTCGCTGAACGACGTCGACCCGATCGCCGCAGCATGCTGCGCTGTGAACGCGTTCATCTGGCAGCTCGGCCCACGGGTGCTCGTCTCCTGCGTCGACATCCTCGAGCAGCCGGATCCTCGCTCTCAGGCACTGGAGGAGCGTGCGGCGGCATTCGCACGTCGTACTGCGCTCCTGGGCGCAGCAGAGCCCGTAGCCGCGTTCCAGAGGCTGCTGCCCGACGCCCTTGGCCCAGGGACGGCATGACGAGCGCTGTCGCGGCCGCCCTGCCTCCGGGCCGGGCCCGCCGGGCTGGGCCCGGAGTCGGCACCCCGCGGACCTCACGGAGCGGCTGGCTCTCGGGGCGGTCACCGCGATGTGCCGGGACGCAGAGCCCGCTCGTCACGCCCTCGCCCCTCAGGCGCCTTGGCCTTCGCCAACACAGCGCGCCGCATCCGGTGAAGTACCCGCCGTCGATGGACGCTCTCTTCCCCCTCGATCCGTTCGTCCGCACAAGGAGCAGCGAGCCGCATGAACGACTCATCCTTCACCTCGTCCGCCCTCCCCGAGGCATCCGCCTTGTACCACGCACGTCTGGCTGCGTACCGCACTCGCACCGCGGCGCCCAACCGGCTGGCCCGCGTCATGTGTACTCATCTTGCTGCTGCCGTGTGCGACATCCTGACCGGTTCAACCTTCCAGGGCCCGTTCGACGCCCGGTGGCTGGAGCTGGCTTTCTTCCCCTCCGGGAGCGTGGCGGTCTCCGGCCGGTATTGGACGCATGCCGGAGAGTGCCGAGACCTCAATGACGTGGGCGACACGTACGGCATGGGCGAGTGGGCCGACGAACTGGGCGCTTGGAACTTCGGCGGTTGGAGACCCCTGTGCACGATCAGGGCCGTCCAGGAGGACGGGGTGTTCATCTACGGTCTGGACCTCGTTCGCGCTGCCGAACTCCCTCAAGATCCTTCGGAGTCCGCCGAGGTGGCTGAGCGGTCGTGAGCGGTCCGCAGTGCGATCGGGGCCCGGTTGCACCACAGCGGTTTTATACCTAGTATCGAATTAACGATTTCCGTGTGTGCAGGAGTGATTCGTGCCGATGTCCATCCCCGCCTTCCTGACACCAGCCCATGCAGCTCCCCCCGCGCCCGCCCGGTTCCAGCCCTCACGGACATCACGATGACGGGCGAGACCACCGTCACGGTCACCGGCAATCTGGTCGCGGACCCGGAGATACGCTTCACCGACGCCGGTACGGCCGTCGCCCGATTCCGCGTCGCCTCCACCCCGCGTGTCTACGACCGCAGCGCGGGGCGGTGGACCGACGGAGAGCCGTTGTTCCTCACCTGCACGGTCTGGCGCGGCGTCGCCGAGCACGTCTGCGAATCCCTCGTGCGCGGCATGCGCGTCATCGTGCAGGGCCGTCTGCGCCAGCGCACCTACACCGACACCCAGGGCGTGCGCCGTACCGTCTTCGACTTGGATGCCGACGACGTCGGGCTCAGCCTGCGCCACCGGATCGCCTACTCCGAGCAGAGCCTTCCGCCCGCGCTGGCGAGCAGTACGCCTCCCACACCACCCGACTCGCCAGAAGCCCCCGCCCGAGCGCGCGGTCTCAGCAGCCAGCAGACCGCGAACCGCCGACGGCCGGTGACCGGATGGGCCGCGTTCACCGCCACGGCCTCCCGAGCCGTCGCCGACCCCTCCGCCTTCCGTATCACCTGATCCCTGGAGCGCTCCATGTCCAGCGACGACCGCCCCTTCCCCCAGCCCGAGACCATCCTTCCGCAGCCTTCGGAGTTCCAGCCCGCCGTCAAGGAGTCCCGCCCCGTCCGCATCGCCTTCGAAGGACCGTCAGGGTCCGGTCGCACCCTGACCTCCCTCCTGGTCGCCTCCGCGCTCGGCGGCCCCATCGCCGTCATCGACACCACCGGCGGCACCGCCGCGAAGTACGCCGACACCGTGCCCTTCGACACGCTGGAACTCACCCACTTCGACCCCGAACGGCTCTTCAAGTGCCTGGCTGTCGCCGCGATGCGCGCCTACCCTGTGCTGATCATCGACCGGTACACCGCGTTCTGGAGCGGGTCGGGCGGGATGCTGGACAAGGTCACCGACGAGACGCGCTCGGGTTACGGCGCTTCCAATGCCGGGTGGAACAGGTACCGGCCGATGGACCGACGCGTCACCGCAGCCCTCTTCGCCTATCCCGGTCACGTCATCCTCACCCTCAACTCGCGGACCGACACCGTCATCGACACCGACGTCCAGGGACGCCAGTACGCCCTCCGCCTCAGCCTCCGGCCCGAGCAACGTTCCGATCTCGACTACGACCTCGACGCCGTTGGCACCCTCGGCCCGGTCGCCACCGTGCGCTTCGGCAAGAGCCGGATCCCGTCCCTGGCGGGGGAGGTCTTCGAGCAGCCCGGCGAAGACCTCGGCCACACCATCGGGAAGTGGGCATCCGAAGGCGTCCCCAACTGGCCGCAAGCCTCCTTCATCGACCGCGCCCGTGATCCGGAAGCCACGTTCGACTCGCTCGGCCAGTTGCGCGCCGAGGCCCTCGCCAGCCGGGCCGGGGCCATGGCGGTGCTGGATCTGCACGGCGAGCCCACCACGCTCGACGCCCTCATCCTCAAGCGTGGCCACATCTTGAAGCACCACCGCGAGGCGCGCCCTGGCACATGACGATCCGATGCACGCAGGGGGAAGACCGTCCCGGCCCCGGGAAGAACCTGGCGACGGTCGGCCGACCGCCACACTGAGCCGTCCGTCCTCTGCGCAGCGTCCTCCCGCCGCCCCTCCTAATTGCAGGCCCACCACCGTCGCGGCTCCCCGCCAACCCGCACGCACCGGAGAGATCGGCATGCCCGTGCCCCCATTTCCGCCGGACGTCGTCCCCCTCCACGCCCGGCACGGTTCCTACTCACCCCGGCACGGCTGGCTGCTCAAGGCCTACCTCGCCCTGAAGGAGGACTGCCGCCTCTTCGCAGCCGCCGACGCCATCGTCAGGCTCGGCGTCGGCAAGAGCATGGTGACCTCGATGAGATTCTGGTCCGCAGCCTTCCGCCTCTCCGACGAACTCCGCCACCGGCCGGGGAATGCCAGAGACGTCATCCCCACGGACCGAGCGCGGTGGCTGCTGGAGGACGAAGGCGCCGATCCGTACCTGGAAGACGACGCCAGCCTCTGGCTGCTGCACTGGTGGTTGCTCTCTCCCCCGTGTCTGGTGCCCGCCTGGTACTACACGTTCTGCATGTCGCCATGGACCCGTCTCGAACGGGAACAGCTCATACACGGCGTACAGGCCGCGGCCGCCTCCGCAGGATGGCGCCCGACCAGCGACGCCGTGATCCGGCGGGACGTGAACTGCATGCTCCGCATGTACACCAGGTCATGCCCGGGCGGGCAGCCGCAGGCCGCCGCCGAGGACATCTTCGACCGCCCTTTCAGCGGCCTCGGTCTCATGAACCACGCCCCGGACGGGACAGTGCTGCTCAGCCGGCAGGCGGGGAACAGCGCACCTGCCGCAGTGCTGGCATACGTCTGCCTGGCCTACGCGGCCCGCCTCCAGCCGGACCGTCCCGGCCAGGTGGCGCTGAGCCGACTGCTGCACGACGACGCCGGCCCTGGCCGCGTGATGCGGGTCGGGCCGGAAGCGCTGCGCCGGGCTCTGAGGGTCACTGCCCGGACCCACCATGAGCTTGATGTCGTCGACGACGGCGTCGGCCAGGAGATGCTCACCTTCAGCGCGCCTCCGCTCGCCCTGGCCTGGGAGGTGCTCGACGGCCGGTACGGGGACATACGGCAACGACTCGGCGTCCAGCCAGAACGGGAGGACATCCCGTACCGCACGATCCAGTCCGCATAGCAGGCGAAGCCTGCTTCCACACCACGTCAGTTATCTGGTATCGACTGCGCGGAAGAAGGCCTCATGGCTCACACGCCCTCACCCCGGATCACCGAGCCCCCAGGAATTCGCCCTTCCTCCGAGGGCGGTCCGCGCGGCCGAAGTCCAACTGCGGCCACTGACCCTCTGGACCCGGGTGGGACACCAGAGCATCGCCCAGGCCCCTGAGCCCCGGGTCGTGGTTAGGGCCGCCGCCCCCCTGTCGCCGACAGATCGTCATCGATCCATGAGGAGGATGCAGCTGTGCCCGACGTCACCATCCCCGGCACCGACGGATTCGTTCTGCGGGCCGCCGGCCCGGACGAGCACGACAACCGCGACGTGATGGCCCCGGACGGGGAGATGGTCGCCACCGTCTACTACACGCGGTTCAGTGGTCGATGGCACGGCGTTGTCGGCCCTGATGTCACGATGACCGTCGCCGACGCCCTCACGGCGGGGCGACAAGCAGTCCTGCTGTGGAAATTCAGCAATGGGGACAGCGCGAGAGAGCCGACCCTCTACTTCGGCCACGCCCACCAGGAGGTCCCCGAGGCCCTGACACAGCTGCGCCGCCGATGGCTTGAGGTCCACCGGGCAGCCGCCAGCGCGTACACCGCCTGGTACGGACGGCAGCCCCACGTGCACACGATCGACGCCGCGCTCGCGGAACTCGAGGCGCAGGGCCGAACCCGCCTCAGGACCGACGCGCTCCTGGATGGCCTGGACGCGCTGAACGCCCCTGCCTCCGCGTGGCGCACAGAGCTGATCACAGCGGGGGCGAGCGAGGCCCGCGAATGGCTGGTGTATCCCCTCACCCGCCTGCTGTACGACAGCCAGCACCTCCAGGGCCGCCTCCGGGCGACGCGGGCCGAAGCGCGGCGCCGTGCGGGCGAACGCCTCTGGTAGGACCGCCCCCCTCAGCGTCGCCAGAAGCCAGGAGGCCGGGCCCCCGGATTCCCCCCAGTGCGACTGCCGAAATGGTCGCCCTGGGGCGCACGCATGCCCGGCGAGATCCATCACCGGTCGGCAGATTTCAAGATCGTCTCAGGCGGGGACTTGCGACACCCGACATAAATAACTAGTATCGAAATCATTGCCGGTGCCGGCCTCACGATGAAAAGAGGGTCTGATGGACAGCGAAACCACTCAGGACCTGCTGGACCTCGCTGCGACCGCGTTGTCCTGCAGTACCGAACAGCTGCACATCGCCCTGGAGCAAGGCCACGACCTGTATTGCGCCGGCCTGGCGTCAACGGGGCGATCCGTCCGCGAACGCTGTGCCGGACTGTACGACCATGACCTGGCTGCCTGGTGTGCCCTGGAAAACGTGCCCTGGCGAGCAGGATCGGACCGACAGGACGCGGTCGAGGAACTCCTCTTCGCCGTATGGACCAGCACACCCGCCGCCATGGCCTACGCGGCCCTGACCGACCAGGCCGAGCAGCGCGACGTATGGCTGATCGACGGTCACCGCAACGACGCACCGTAGACGGCACGCAGAGCATCCTCCCCCATTCCGGAGACGAGTCCAGGAGGACACGATGGGCAACACCACCGGCGATGAGCTTCTGGACGCCCACCAGATTCACGAAGAGTTCGGGATCAGTCCCTCCCGGCTGAGCGAGCTGTACCGGGACCGCGCGACCACCAACTGCCCGGAACCGGACGAGAAGAACGGCAAACGGCGCTGGAAGCGACGGACGATCGCGCCCTTCGTCGAGACCTACCAGGCATCCAAGCAGCAGTTGTCCCGAGCCAATCCGAACCACCCTCTGCTGGCACAGCCGCGGGACACTCTGCTGTCAACCTCGCAGGTGTCCAAGCAGATCCTCGGGCACAAGTCGACATCGACCGTGCTGGCCTGGCTCGTCGATTCCCCCGGGTACTTCCCGGACCCGGACGTCGTGGAGTCGACCCCTGGCGGGCGCAAGCGCCGAAAGTGGCGGGTGGACACCATCGCGGACTGGCTCGCCGACCGCCCCGGTCCCGGAAACCCCCTGAGCAAGACCGGAACCCCGAAGACGAGCCCGCCCCCCGAGGACGGCGACCCCGACGAGCTGATCGATGCCAAAACAGCGGCGCCGATCCTCGGCTACAGCAGCCACCTGCAGCTGAACCGCGCCATCGCCCGCGGCATCCTCCCCGAGCTCATGGAGCCTGACGAGGTCATCCCGGGGCGGGTCACCACCTACCGGTGGAAGCGCGCCCGCATCGTGGACCTCGCACGGGCCCGGCAGGAAGCCCCCTCCAGCGCGGAGCTGGCCGAGCGACGCCTCAACGCCGCCCTCGAAGCACTCCGGGCCGCGGGCTCCACTCCAGGCAGCGTGACGATCACGCATCTGGCTCAGACGCACCCTGGCCACGGCAGCGTCATCGCCTGGGAGAGCTCTCTGGCCGAAGCGCACCGCCAGCTCGACGTCACTGGCTGACGGTGGGAGCGAGCCGGCGGGATGACTCGCATCAGCGGCTATCCTGTCGGTGTACGGCACTCGGTCAGGGCACTTCGTGGCCCAGGCGGGCCGAGTGTGTCGGCCGATGGCCGGGGGGAGGCTGTCAACCTCCCCGCCGGGCGCCCAGGCGTTCCGGAACCGGCCATCGTTTCCCTTCTGCTGCGCCGCCGTCTCGAGTCAGTCTGATCACGATTCCGCCGGCCTCTCGCGCCCGCGGCCGCGAGAGGGCTGCCACCCCTTGAGGCGGCAGCCCTCCTTTGTACTTCAGCGTGGATTACGAGCAGTGCTTCTTCTCGTAGGAGCCCCAGGCTTCAGCACGGTCCCAGCTCGCGTTGTAATCGAATCCGCCCTCGATGTTGACGCACTTGCCGCGCGGGGCCTTCGCGTAGACCGGTCCGGCGAACTTCTTGTGGTTCTGCCCGCTGCGGTAGCCGTCCTGGTCCCAGTTGCCCGTTCCGCTCCTGACGATCCGCGCCTTGATGTGGTTCGGGTTGTGGATACCGTTCTTCGGTCGGGCGACGGCGCAGTTCTTGCCGGTGGCGTTGGACCAGTAGACGTCGATGTAGCCGACCGTGCGGCCCTCGGTGTCGCTGCCCCAGACGTTCTTGATGGGCCACGACTTCTTGAAGTGGTAGCTGGAGCCGCAGCGGTTGGCCCTGTCGGTGGCGCTGGCGCTGGGCGCGGTTGCGACGGTGACGGTGCCGCCGATCATGGCTGCGGCCGAGGCCGCGACGATGGCTTTGCGGATCATGTTCATGTGAATCATCCCCTTCGAAGGTTCATGCGTTCGCGGGTCTGCGGTCGCTGTGCTGGTGCGGGCCGGGGCGACTCGGCGGCCCGCGGCCGCGCGGCTGCACCGGAGCGGGGATTGGCTGTCGACCGGTATTTCGAGTGCCGTGACCGGGCTGGTGGGTGATCCGGCCGGCGCAGGAGGCAGGTCGAGCAGCGCCAGCGGTGTCAGAGCGCATGGGGCGTGCCCTCGCGGTCGAGGTGCTGGTCGCGCCAGCGGCGCATGTGCGTCTGCACTTCGTGGTCGAGGAAGGCGCCCCAGTGGCCTGCGGCGGCCAGCTGCTGGCGGACGCGGTGCTCTTCGCGCACTGCCACCGCCTCGTGCTCCTCACGGGCGGCCCGCTGCTCGGCCTCCCGGGCGAGACGTTCCTCGACAGCAGCGCGTGCGTGCTCGGCCTCCCGCTCTTCGGCACGGCGGGCCCGGCAGGCAGCGCACGGCTCGTCGGTGCCGATGATCAGCCCGTCCTCACAGGAAAGGTCGGGACACTCATGGGCGGTAAGGAGGTCAGCGACGTAACCGACGGGGCGCCGGATGCGGTCCGGGCCGGCGTAGTCGGCGGCCGCTCGCTCGGGTCCGCGGGCTTGGTACCAGCGGCGGTTGATACGGGCGATGAGCTGTTCGGGGGTGCGGGACGGGATCGGGCAGGCGCCGGCCTCCGATCCGGGGGCCCCGGTGAGGGCGATGCAGATGGCGCGGACGAGCGTGGGGGCGAGGCGTCCGTTCGGGCGTGCGGGCCGAACCTCGCGGGGTAGAGCTGCGGCGACCTCGTCCCATCCCGCGGGCCGTCGGCGCGGCCGGGCCGTGATGGTCTTCTGCTGCTTCCGGCGGATGCCCGAAGAGCCCTTACCACCCGCACTGGTCCTTCGGACGTCCGGAAGGCGGTTCCCCTCGGTGGGTTCATTGTGTCCGGTTATGGAGGGTGCGCCGGTGACACCCAGGGAGGGTGTCACCGGTAACCCCTGGGAGGGGTCGTCGGCGCCCCCTCCCCCGTCGGTGGGTCCGCCCTGGTCGGGACAGGGGTTGTCAGCAACCCCTGCCCCCGCGGGCCGGTCCGGCCTCGAAGCGGGGCGCGGAATGAAGTCGCCGTCGCGGACAGCTGCGTACCGGTCGTCGTGGTCCTGGTAGTGGTCGATCTCGCTGAAAGGGGCGTTGGTGCCGCCCCACTGGTCCCATGGCCCGTGGACGAAGAACCTGTTGCTGGTCTTCGAGCCGTTGCCGCGGTAGCGCTGCCGGGCGGACAGGTAGCCCTCACGCCGCAGATCCCGGAGCAGGGTCTTGGCGCGTTCCTCGCTCACCAGCGCTTCGCCCGCGATCAGCGCTCGGCTGGGGAACGCGGAGTAGTGCTGGTCGCACCTGGTGGCGATGGCGAGGAGGACGAGCTTGTGGGCCGGTGTGGGAAGCCGCAGCCGCATGACATAGGCGGCGGCGTCGACTCCGCTCACGTCCGGCCGTCGCAGTTCGTGCGGAGTGCGCGGAGTACCGGGGGCGGGCAGGCCGTGGTCCCGGCACGGTGCTGTGCCGGGCCGACGGTGGACCAGCGGGTCACGCGTCGTTCCCGTGAGCGCGGGTGAGGGCTTCGGTCAGCAGGTCTTCGGGCCGTCCGCCTCCGCTTTGGAGCTCCCAGCCGCACGCCAGGTCCGCGACCACGCTGCGCGCGAGCCTCAGGTACTCCTCCGGGTGAGTCTCGCGCGCCGCGAGCCAGGTTCCGATGTTGCGGGTGTGCGAGCTGACAGCCAGCAATTCGTTGATCAGCACGGACGGCGCCGGTGGCGTAGTACGCGAGGTGCAGTCGACCGCGGGCGCTGCGGGCGCGCTGGAGCGGCGGCCAAGTAGGGGACGGCGCCAGAGCATCGGGCTCCTCCTCGGGGACGGGTTCTGCTTGGTGATCAGCAGACCCGGGTGCTGTGACCGGAACGCTCACCACATCCGGTGACCGCGAGTCACATTCACGTCACGCGGGCTGTAGTGACTTCGTGGTCATCGATCTGGTCACGGACGAGCTCACGGGGTCAGGGGATCGCGCAGCCGGAACTGCGCAGTGGGGGCGAAGACCGGCTGTGCAGTGCGCTCGGCGAAGGGTGCGCAGCCCGGATTGCGCGGCCGGGGGCGAGGGCTCAGACGGCGGTCGCTGCGCAGAGCGGCGGCGCCTGGCCTGTCTCCCGCCGCACCGGAAGTGCTGCCGGAGGCGTCTGCCGACGAGGCGGGTGCCCGGCGGGTGGCTGGGGTGGCTGGCAGTGGTGCGGGCCCAGTGCCGCTCAACGGCCGGCGAGGTCTGGTGACGGGCGGGTGGTGGAGCGCGGCCGCGGCTGTGGTGGGGGTTGACCGGTTGGTTGACCACGGCGTTGCCAGCCGGATGTGACCCGGTCGTGACTGTGGTCAACGTCGGCTGGCCAGTGGACCGGTCACGCATGCCGGGTTGTCTCCAGGTACCGAATCACCGCTTCTGACCTGGAGTTCGTATGTCTGTGTTCCGACGCCGCGAGGTGTTGCCGGATGCCGGGCAGCCGCCGTCCGGGGTGGCGGTCCCGGTGCGGCTGCTGAGGGCTCGTCGCTGGGTCCGGATGGGCCGGGTGGGGATGTGGGCCGCGCTGGCCGCTGGCCCGGCCGCGCTGCTGCTGATGGTTGGCGGCTCCCCGGACACGGCCCCGGTGACGAAGGAGAGCACGGCGCCGCGGAAGGTGCGGATCGCTGACCCTTCGGGATACGCCGAGCTGTTCGTGACGCTGTGGCTGCGCAGCGACGGCCGGAGCGAGGGGAGCACGGCGGTGCGCAGGATCCGTGCGATGGCCCCGGGGGTGGATCTGCCGGAGCCGCGTGAGAGTGCGCAGCCGGACCGGGGACTGGAGCGGGTGACGGCGGTGCGCAGTGCGCGGCTGGCGGGCGGTGCGTGGTCGGTGACGGTGGCTGCGCAGTTCTCCGGCGGTCAGGTGCGCTACTTCGCGGTGCCGCTGGTGGTCTCGGGCGGCGGCGGGGCGGGCGCGTTCGCGGTGACGACGGGTCCGGCCCGGGTGGCTGGGCCGTCTGCGGCGCGGGTGCCGGAGTCGGCGTACGGCGTCTCGGTGCCGGAGGGCAGCGAGCTGGTGTCGACGGCGGCCGATTTCTTGTCGGCCTACCTGACCGGCGGCGGGACGGGTGAGGTGGAGCGGTATCTGGCGCCGGGGCTGCGGTTGGCGCCGGTGGGCGGGTCGTTGTACGAGCGGGTGGAGGTCGAGCAGGTGTCGGCCGATGACGCCGCGGCCAAGGGCTCGGTGCCGCCCGACGGTACGGCGGTTCGGGTTCAGGTGCGGGTGCGGGCGGTTGATCAGACGGCCGCCTGGCCGCTGGTCTACAGCCTGCGGATGTCGGCACGGGCCGGGCGCTGGGAGATCGCTTCGCTGAGCGCCGACCAGGCGGGGGCCGTGCGCGCTCACGGTGCTGGCTTCGGTCGGCTGGAGGAGCGGCCGGGCGCGGTCCGGTGGGCGTGGGCTGCTGGCGGTGCGCGATGAGCGACGGTGTGGTGCTGGCGGGGAAGCTCGATGACCTGGGGAACAGCTGGCTGAGCATGCTCGGCGAGTGGGCCGACAAGGGGCTTCCGGTGGCGCTGTCGTGGATCGTGATCATTGAGCTGGTGCGCCGCGGCAGTCTGAAAGCGGGGATCGGGGCCCTGCTGGCGATGGCCGTCGCTCTGGGCATCTACGCCTCGAAGTTCAGCCTGGCTGCGATGTTCGAGGACGAGGTCAACAACCCCTCGAAGTCCTCGCCCGCGGTGACCGAAGTCGTGGACCGGGTCGGCCCGCCGGCTAAGGAGTCGCGGTGAGCGCCCCGGAGCGGCGGGTGAGCCGGACGTACACCTCGGCGCGGCGGCACCCGTGGGTGCTGGGGCGGGTCGGTGACTGGAAGATTCCACTCGGCCCGTACACGCCGCCGCAGGTGGCGGTCGCGTTCGTCGGGGCGGTGCTGCTGATCAAGACGTTCAGCTGGTGGTCGTGGCTGGGCCCGGTGCCGGTGGCGGCGTGGGCGGTGGCGGTGTGGATGGCGCGGCGGACGCGGATCGGGGGCCGGTCTCCGTGGGCGGCGCTCGGCGGCTGGGTCGGCGTGCTGCTGCAGCCTCCCCCGGGCCGGATCGGCGGCCGCCCGGCGCGGGATCGCCAGCCCACGCTCCTGCTGGGGGCTTTCACCATCGAACCGCCCGTCGCCGCGGCCGAGGTACTGCCGCCGCGCGCACCGGTGTTGCGGCCGCGCCCGGCGCCGGCCTCCTCACCGCCGTCAGGGCGAGGTGCCCGTACGCGCCGGTCCAGGCGCTCCCGGCGCGGCCGTGCGGAGGCGGTGCCCGTGCCGCAGACCGCGCTGCAGCAGCTGCTGGGCGCCGGTGCATCCGATGAGCAGACGAATGGGAGGGGGCAGTGATGCGTGTGCCCATCCGGCATCTGGCCGGGCACATTCTGTGGTCCGTGCACGGAGGGGTGTGGGGGATCTGGCGGGTCACCGCGGTCGGTGGCCGGTACGTCCCGGATCAGGTCCGGGAGGAGGTGCTGGGCCAGGTGACGTCCCTGGTCCGGTCGCTGACGGGCACCCCGCGGTTGTTCGGGCTGTGCGCGCAGGTGGATCCGGCCGAGGTGGCCGAGCAGATGGTCGCCGGGGTGGATCTGGAGCGGTGTCCGGGCTGGGCCCAGACGGTCGAGGCCGGTCTGGATCTGCTGGAGGACCAGGAGATGCACACCCGGACGCTGTGGCTGGCGGTGCCGCTGTCGGCTCCTGGCCGTGGTGCCGCGTCGGCGGTGGTCGGCTCGATCCGGGCGGATATCCAGTCCGCGCTTGGCCTGCCGCCGACTCCGGTGCGCCGGGAGGAGGTCGTGGCCTACCAGGGGCAGGCCGAGCGGGTGGCGGCCGCGTTGGGCAGCGGGCTGCCGCTGCGGCCGGCCAGCCCGGCGGAGATCGTGTGGATGGTGCAGCACGCGGTGCACCGCGGGATGGATGAGCCGCTGCTGTCCGATGCCGAGCTGGATGAGCAGTACGGCGGCCGGGTGCGCGACGGAGAGCTGTGCTGTCCCTCGTACGCGGACCTCGGGCAGGTCCGGCTGGCCGAAGGCGGCCACACCGGAGCATCCGGTCCCGGGGCGGAGGCCGGGGATGAGAGGGAAGGGGACAGCGAAGGCCCGGGCGGGCAGGCTCGGGCCGGGCGGGGCCGGAAGCCGTGGTGGCGGGCTGCGGTCCCTTCGCCGCTGCGGCGCAACTGGCTTGAGGTGGAGTCCGAGGCGGGCACCGGGTATCAGGCGCACCTGGTCCTGGCGGAGGTGCCGCCTGCGGTGGGTGAGGACGTCGCAGATCTGTTCGCGCAGCTGGAGAGCCTTTCCTTCCCGGTCGACTTCCTGGTGGAGCTGGAGATCCTGAGCGCGGAGCGCGCCAAGGAGCAGTTGCAGAAGAAGCGGAACGAGCTGGTCGACCAGGCCGATCAGTGGGACGCCAAGCCCAGCGGGATGCCCAGCTCGCTGCCGGGCGCGGCCCAGGATCTGGGCGAGGAGGACGCGCGGCTGTCGCGGACCAGCGCGGAGGTCGAGGTGCAGCCGGTGACCGTACTGACGGTCTGGGGCCGGGACACCAGGACCTGTGACGCGCGGGCCCGCACGCTGACGGGGCTGTTGCGAGGTGCGGACTACCGGGCGGTGCGGCCGGTAGGTCTGCAGGAGCGGCTGCTCGCCTTCGGTCTGCCGGGCGCGGCGTGGCCGCCCGCCATCCGGCGGGAGTTCCGGCAGGTCCAGCTGTCCGAGGACTGGGCAATGACCGGGGCGTTCGCGGACACGAGCGTGGGTGATGGGCGCGGCGCGCTGATCGGGATCGATCTGGACTGCGGCACGGTGCGTCCCGTCCTGGTCGACGTCGCCAACGCACCGCAGCAGCAGGCCTCCGCGTCGGCGGGGGTCATCGGCGATCTGGGCAGCGGCAAATCGGTCCTGGAGAAGCTGCTGACCATCTCGGTGGTCGACCGCGGCGGGCAGGCGATCGTCATCGACCGCACCCCGGTGCGCGAGTGGGCCGCTTTCGCCGAGACCGCCGCGCCGGGGACCTGCCAGGTGATCGACGCAGCCTCGGCCCGGATGTCGATCGACCCGCTGCGGACCTTCACCGGCCCGGCCGGTGCCCACTATGCGATGAGCTACCTGACCCTGCAGTTGGGGATCGGGCCGATGACCACCTCCGGTGCGGTGCTGCACCGGGCCGTCGAAAAGGCGGCCGCCTCCCCGGCGCCGTCCATGGCCGCGGTCTTGAGCGCGCTGCAGGAGATGACGGACGCCGAGACCGCGGGCGGCCCGGCACGGCAGGAGGCGGCGCAGACGCTGACCGACCTGCTGCGGATCGTGGTGTCCAACCCGCTGGCGGCCATGGTCTTCGACCCCGACCTGCCGCCGCTGCGCCTGGACCAGCTCGGCCAGGACCTGGTGGTCGTCACCACCGCCGGGCTCACCCTGCCGCCGATGGAGGCCTTGGCCCAGCCCGACGTGCTGCGGCAGCAGCCGCTGGAGGCGCTGATCGGCCGGGCGGTCATGTATCTCATCGCGGCGATCGCCCGGCAGTCCGCGTTCAGTGATCCCTCGCGCTTCACCCAGATCGTCATGGACGAGTGCTACTGGCTCACCAGCAGCGCTGAGGGCCGGGCCCTGGCACACGAGATCACCTACGACGGCCGCAAGCACGGCGCGGCCGCGATCTTCGGCGCTCCGGACGAATCCCACCTCCATGACCTCGGCGGGCTGCTGGCGTACAAGGCGGTGGGCCGCACCTCCGCCCCGGAACGGGCACGGCGGGCGCTGGAGTTCCTCGGTCTCGATCCGCAGGATCAGAGCCTGCTGCGGCTGGTGACCAGCGGGCTGTCTCCGGTCGGGAAGCAGGGCCGCGAGGGCGAGATGCTGATGCGCTTTCCGTCCATGCAGGTGGGCCGCGTCAAGGTCATCGTGCCGCCGGTGAGCCGCATCGTGGACCAGATCTTCACCACGCCCGGTGATCTGCCCGGTCGCGTCGATCTGCACAAGCCGGACCCGGCCGCCGCCGCGACCCGCGGGAGGCAGACATGAAGCCGACCAAGTGCATCCGGCCGGCGTCGGCCGGCCCGCGGCGCTACAGCAGGGCGGGGAACGTGGCCGTCTTCGTGCTGCTGGCCGTGGCCGGTGCCGTCCTGGCGTTGGCTCTGCTGGCCGGAGGCGAGGCCCTGCTCGACGCGGCGCTCCCCCGGACCGGCAAGGCCTTTACCCCCACTCCGTCCGCGCCGTCGACGAGCGGAGCGGAGGGGGCGTCGGCGA
Organism: Streptomyces sp. BRA346; assembly: GCF_052851135.1. Classification (NCBI taxonomy): domain Bacteria; kingdom Bacillati; phylum Actinomycetota; class Actinomycetes; order Kitasatosporales; family Streptomycetaceae; genus Streptomyces; species Streptomyces sp. BRA346. Next base: position 28,462 of record NZ_JAIWIH010000043.1, read on the forward strand.
CGCCCGAGTGCACGCCGCCGGCCGAACCGGTGGGCAACGGCTGCCATGAGCATCTGCCCGGGGAGAGCACCGGCGCCGACCCCGCCGGCTCGTGGTGGGTGATGCTGCTGGTGCCCGCCGGCCTGGCGCTGGTGGTGTACACGGTCTCCGGGCGGCGGCGGTGATGGGCCCGTGAGGCGATTGGACCGGGGCACGCTGCGCGCGGCCGGGTTCGTGGTGCTGCTCACTGTCGTGTTCTGCACGGTGAACACGACGGTGGCCGCGGCGGCGGACGGCAAGGGGGGCGGCGGCGGTCTGCTGGCGCCGCTGAACTTCACCACCTCCGAGGGCGCCCCGTTGAACCGGTATGAACTCAACGCCGACGGCGGGAACGTGACGAACGTCGGCGGGCAGATCCGCACTCTGCTGCTCGGCGGACTGTTCACGCTGGTGAGGCTGATGGTGGGCCTGTCCTGCTGGCTGACCGAGACCGCGTTCGACTTCCCGCTGCTGAAGGTGCTGATCCGGCCCGCGCAACAGGTGTCCGACGAGTACAACAAGATCGTCGTGGACACCCTCGGGCTCAAGGGCGTGCTGCTGTCCTGGGCCTTCGTCTTCGGGCTGATCTTGTTCCAGCGCGGCAAGGTCGGCCGCGGGCTCGGCGAGATCGTGCTGACCCTGCTGATCGCGGCGCTCGCCACCAGCAGCCTGATCCGCCCCGACTATCTGCTGGGCCGCAGCGGGCCCCTGGAACAGTCCCACCAGGCCGCCATGGAAGTCAGCCAGATCACGATCAACAGCCACTGGGGCCCCGGGACCGCGGACGACCCGTGCGAGCTGGTCGTCGGCCCGGCCCAGGATGCGTGCAACAAGAGTGATCTGCGCTCCGATGCGGTGTCCCGGCCCATCCAGGACGTGCTCACCGACGTCCTGGTCGTCAAGCCGTACGAGTTGCTGCAGTACGGCCGCATTCTCGATCCGAAGGACCCGGACGACAAGAAGGCGTATGCCGCCCACCTGAAGTGGGTGCGGGGCAAGGAGTACGACTCGGCGGCCAAGCGTGCCGAGCGGGAGGAGACGTGCAAGGCCGAGCCAGCCCCGCTGACCGGTCGCGCTCTGGAGTACTGCCTGCGGGGAGAGAGCCGCAGGGATGCGACGCTCCATGAGATCGGGGATCTGATCAAGCTCAAGACCGATCCGCTGAGCGCGCTCGATCCCTCCGAGACGGATTTCGACGACTTCATGGAGGACTTGGAGGACTCGGGGAAGACCGGCAAGGCTGCCGCCGCGTACGCGCAGGATCCCACCTGGGATCGGGTCGGCGCCGTGCTGCTGCTGCTGATCGCCGTCATTTTGATCACCGCGCTGGTCAGCACCATGGCGCTGGTGCTGCTCGGCGCCCAGGGCGCCGACGTCGGCGCGGCCGCGGTCGGCGGCGTCGCCCTGGTGTGGGGCATGCTGCCCGGGCCCAGCCGCATGGTGGTGTGGCGGTGGGTGTCCATCTACTTCATCAGCGTCCTGCTGATGTTCGTCACGGCGCTGTTCCTGCCCGCTTTCGGGATTGGTGTGGACGCGGTGCTGATGGACGGCCCGGACCTGATGGTCGAGCGGCTGCTCCTGGTGGACGCGCTGGCGCTGGCCGCCCTCGCCTTCCACCGCCGACTGCTGCGCGGCGCGAGCGACTTCGGGTCCCGGATGGCGATGCGCATGCGTTACGCCAAGGTCGGCGGCACGCATCTACCCGGGGACACCTCCGAGATCGGAGCGGCCCTGGCCATGCACGGGGCAGGCGCGATCGGGCGCCCGGGGCTGCTGGCTCTTGGCGGCGGGTCCCAGGCGCACGCCGCGTTGAGTACCCGCCACAGGTTGCTGAACCAGCTGTCCGCGTTGACCGACGGAACGGGTATGCCCGTCGACTCCGGGCAGCTGCTGGGCGATGCCGCCGCCGAAGCGCGGCGCGGCCTGGCCCCCGCCCTCATTCCAGCCCAGCTCGGGGCACGGGCTGCGTACGGCCTGCTGATCGGCCGCCGCCCGGATGACGACAAGCTCGCCCGGCTTCGCAAGCCCACGGCCGCCGCCTCGAACAGCGACGGTGACAGCAGCAGCTCCGGTGGCGGGGAGGAGACCGGCTCGGGCCGGGACGGCGGGGCGCGGATGGTCGCCAGCCCGCGCACCGGGGAGGTGCTGTACGACCCGAGGGACGGCCGGACGCTGCTGGGGACCCGGGTCCACAACCGGATGGTGCGCTACCGCGGGTACCGCATCGCACGCGGCGCCGGGCGCCTGAGCTACTACTCCACCTACGGGCTGCCCGCCGCCGCGGCCCGCGGCCGCGGCCGCGTCAGCCGGGCGGCGACGGATGCTCGCACCCAGCTGCGCGTCTACGGCAACCAGGTGCGCAACGATGCGCAGGGCTGGGTGCAGGCCGGACGGGCGATCGACCGGGCTGGCCAGCGCACCGCCACGGCCGCCCAGGTGTACGGACCGGCTGCTGCCGACGCCGTACGCCGCGGCGTACGGAACACCACCGCGGCCGCCGTGCTCTCCACCTCACCGCACCGTCCGAGTGCGCGCACCGGCGGCTCGCGTCCCGCCTCCTCTGTCAGCGCCGGTGTCGACCCGCGGCGCGAGGCGCGGCGGCGGGTTCTCGATTCCCTGATGCTCGCTCAGCGCTCCACCTGGGAGCGGCGTCCGCGGTGGGGCCGGGACGCCGAGGGTGGTGAGGATTCGTGAAGCGGAAGCTGGGGTGCCTGGGCGTGGTGCTGTTCTTCGCGCTGGTGTGCTGTGCCGGGCCGATGACGATGTCGATGTCGGCGTCGTCGGGGTCCGGAGGTGCGTCCTCCAGCGTGGGGGCGGCGGCGGCCGGTATTCCGGCCCGCATGCTCACCGCCTACATCGCGGCCTCGGAGAAGGTGCGTTCCTACCGTCCCCAGTGTGAGGGGATGGAGTGGGCGGTCCTGGCCGGCGTCGCCAAAATCGAGTCCGGGCACGCCGCCGGGCACACGGTGAGCGCCCGCGGTGATGTCCGGCCGCGCATCCTGGGTCCGCGGCTCGACGGTTCCGGGGCGGGCGGCAACACCACGGCCATGCCGGATACCGACCGTGGCCGGTGGGACGGCGACCGCGCCGGCGAGCGCGCGGTCGGCCCCTTCCAGTTCCTGCCCTCCACCTTCCGCGCGGTGGCAGAAGACGGGAACGGAGACGGTCGCCGGGACCCGCACAACGTGGACGACGCGGCGCTGAGCGCGGCGGTCTACCTGTGCGGGAGCGGGAAGGGCCGCGACCTGACGAAGCGGCCGCAGCTGGAGGCGGCCATCGGCTCGTACAACCACTCCAGTGCCTACGTCACCGATGTGATCGGCTGGATCAGCCGCTACAAGTCCGAAGGCGCCACTCCGTCGGTCAAGCAGGTCAAGGGGGCGGCTCGGACGGTGGTAACGGCGGCGCTCGGTCAGCGTGGGGTGCCGTATTCGTGGGGCGGTGGAACCGCCAAGGGCCCGTCATACGGGCTCTGCTGCAGCCCGGGCGGATCCTCCGGGGACCAGATCCGTGGGTTCGACTGCTCGGGCCTGACCACCTACGCCTTCGCGAAGGCCGGGATCGCCCTGCCGCGGACCGCTGCCGAGCAGGCCGGGGTGGGCCGCCGTATCCCCGCGTCCGCCGGAGTGCGAGCGCTTCAGCCAGGGGACCTGGTGTTCTTCGGCTACGTGCCCACGGAGAACGGGACGATCCATCACGTCGGCATCTATCTCGGCAAGGGTCAGATGATCAACGCGCTCCGGCCGGGGACGAAGGTCCGGATCGATCCGGTGAGCGTCATGCCCGACTACGCGGGCGGAGCCCGGCCATGGTGACCCCCACGGGGAAGGGCCCCCGGCAGCGGCAGCGCCTCGCGACCGGTTCTGCGCGTCCGGAAGCGCCACGCCGCTTCCATCGTCCGGGCTGGCCACTGGTGGCAGCAGCCGCCGCACTGGCACTGGTCGGGGCGGTACTCCTCGCGCAGACCCCCGGCAGCAGACCGGCCGCTCGCCCCCACGTCCCGTCAGCGTCCGCGCCGGCTTCTGCCTCACCACCGGCTAGCGCACCGGCGGCACCCGCGCGGTCGGCCGGCCCTTCACCTCATGAGGACAGGCAGAGTTCCAGCGCTCCCCCACGGCACGAGGCCCTGCCGCCGCCCGGCGAAGGGGCCGCGGGCGATGCCGCCATCCAGCGCGCGCTGGAGCGATCCCTCCGTACCCGTCTGTCTGCCGGCAGCGAACGGCAGCTGGCCCGGCTCGGCCGCGCCGTGTGGACCGCCGAGGTCACCGGCCACGGCCGGGAGCGGTGGCCCGGCTACTTCCCCGATGACCACCCGGTGCGCCCCTACCGCCACTTCCGTATCCAGGCCGCCGTCGCCAGCCGCATGAACGACCACCAGGTGGTGGTGCACCTGGTCTGGGCCGGGGCCTCGGGGTCCGGATTCCTCGACAACCGCACAGCCCGGGTGCTCCTCACCCCGGCGAAGGGAGGTTCCAGGTGGGTACCGTCGCGTTGAACGTGAACGGCGGCATTGTGCAGGCCACGGTGGATGCCGTGGCGTCGGTGTGGGCACTTCGGTGGTGGATCCTGCTGACTGGTCTGCTGCTGTGGGTCGTGAGTATCTGGTGCAAAGGGCGCCTGGCGGAGCGAGCCAGCGGACAGCGCATGGCGGTCGAGCTGATACCGTCCCGGCGGTTCGATCCCTCTGCCGAGGAGATTTTCCGGTACGGGACGCTGCTGTCGCGTGTGGCGGTAGCGGGTCCGTGGTGGACACCGCGGCGGGCGAAAGCGGTACGGATCCGGATGCGGGCCGATGGGACGCGCCCGCTGTCGTACCGGGTGGAGGGGCCTGCCCGTGCGGTTCACCTGCTGCGGACCACTCCCTATGGGCAGGTGCGGTGTGAGAAGACCGCGCCGATCATCCGGGACAAGCAGCGTACGTTCACCGTCCGGGCCCAGTTCGCGTTGCACGGTGGTGCGGGAGACCGGCTGCGCGAGGTTCCGTTGGAACCGGATCCGCTGCAACCGCTGGTGGATGCGGTCGCCGATCTGCGGGCCGAGCTCGGTGATCTGGCGGAGGTGTGCCTGGATCTGCAACCGGCGCCTCGCTGGCAGCTGAAGATGCGCCGTTGGCAGGTGGTCGAGGCAGCCCGCCAGGCCGAGCGGCGCGAGGCGCGCCGCGCCACTCGGTGGATGTATCAGGGTGCGCGCGAGGTGGAGGACTCCGTCGCCTACCAGCTCACACGTCTGCTGATGCCGGGCGAGGCCGGCAGGGGGTCTTATTCTCCGCGGCGCATGTTGATGCCGCCCGCTCCTCGGCGCGTCGACCGGGAACGGGTGCTGGGCAAGCTGACGGAGGACGCGCATCTGGTACGCGTCCAGTTGATGGTGCGCTGTTCGTCGAATACCGATGGCCGAGCGGAACGCCGGATGCGGCAGATCCATGCCGCTCTCGACGTCTTCGCCGCGCGCACCCGCTTCGCCTGGATGGGCAGGCTGTGGGGTCCGATCCGTATCGGACCGGACCGGCCGCCGTGGCGCGCAGTCTTCGATCACCGGTGGCGTACGGGGCAGATGCGGGCGCCGCGCAGCAACTGGGTCCACGTCGAGGAGGTCGCCGGGCTTCTGAAGCCGCCGACCGTGCATTGCCGGTTGCCGCTGATGCCGAGGGATGTCCCCTCCTTCCGTCTGCAGAGTCCGGAGTTGCTGTTGCAGGGCTGGCACTGCGGGGCGGATGGCCGGTGGCGGCTGCTGGCTACCCGTGAGGAGGAGACCTTGTTCGAGGTGGCGATCGGCAAGGCGGGGGGAGGCAAGACCGAGCGCGCCTTGTGCCAGGCGGTGGGGCTGGCGCATGCCGGGCACGGGCTGCTGTACATGGACCCGCATGGGGACTCGTGGAAACGTGCCGCCCCCTTCCTCGCCCATGACGCGATCATGGAGCGGATCGCGCGGATCGACTTGGCCGTGACGAGTCGGCAGGCACGCTTGGGCTGCTGGAACCCGTTGGGCATGGATTGCGGGCAGCGGGCCCACGAAGTGGTGGCAGCGGTCGTGGACGCGTTCGCCTCTGCGCTGGGCTGGAGTGATGTCACCGCGCCGCGGGCGATCACTATCGCGACGAAAGCTGTGCAGGCTCTCGTCGCGGTCAACGCGGCGGCGTGCCGGTCCCGGATGGCGGGCTGCCAGGCGACGCTTTTCCATGTTCGCCCCCTGCTGACGGATCCGGTGTTCCGCGAAGCGGTTCTGGGGGTCCTCGATGACGAGCAGGTCGCTTGGTGGCGCACGTCCTTTCTCGCGTTTCCGGCGGACGCTCTACCGACGGTCATCAACCCTTTGGACCGGCTTGCTGCCAATCCGGTCACCCGGGCGATGCTCGGCAGCCCCGTGGGCGCCTACGACATCCGAACCGCCATGGACCGCCGAATGGTGGTGTGGATCTGCCCGGCCGGCAACGGGCCCACCGATCGGCTCTTGGTGGCCTTGCTGGTGCGCGACCTGCTCCGCGCCGGACTGTCCAGGCGTGACGTGGACGAGCAGCAGCGGGTGCCCTTCCGCGCCTACCTGGACGAGCTCATCTCTCTGGATGGGGCGGCCGACACCAGCATCGCCGAGATCCTGGAGCAGCTGAGGAAGTTCCGGGTGCGCGTGCACGGCATGACCCAGTTGCTACAGCGGCTGAGTGGTGCCGTCCGCGGCTCGCTCTTGCAGAACTCCTCCACGCTCTTCACCACCACTGGGTCCCTGGAGGCGATCCGGTTCATCACCAACGAGTGGGGGGATCAGGTTGACCCCGCCGAGGTTGCCGAGTTGGAGCGGTATCACCATTACGCCAGCCTGACCGTCAGCGGTCACCGCGTCGGTCCGCTGTATCTGCGGGGTCCTGAACTGCACGAGGTCTTCGGTCGGCTCGCCCGCCCCAGGGACGTCGGCGCACTCAACCAGGCCGCAGACAACATGGCAGGTGCCCGGCCTGTCGGCGAGCTGATCAACGTCGCCAGCCATCAGCAGGAAAAGGTCCTCGAGTTCCTCACTCGCTCGGCCCATGAGGCCACGGCTCGGCCCACTGACTCCTCTTCAGTTCCTGATTCTGCCGGCCCGTCGCCCGACGCGGCCGCCAATACAGCTCGGAGGTATCAATGACCTCGTCCGCATCCGCGCCGCAAGCCGAGCGCGCCGGCCCGGCGCCCGGGGAGACCTTGGCGCACCGTGTCCTTGCGGCCCTGGCTCAGCACCGGGTCGTCGATACCCGGCAGTTGCAGACACTGCTGTGGACCGGCTCCCGACAGCAGTTGTCCGCCATCTTGGTCATGCTCCGCCAAGAGCATCTGATCGATTTCATCACTCTGCCGACGGCCAACAGGCTGCGAGCCTGGTATCTCACGCGCCGCGGCGTGCACGCCACCGACCGGTGGCCGGAGCTTCGGGACCGGTCCAGGTATCCGATCACGGGCAAGACGATCGCCTCTCTGGTCGCCGCTCATACGCGTGCGGTCGTGGACACGCACCTGACCTTCGTTCGGGATGCCCGGGAGCACGGCGACGATCACGGACCGTGGGACTGGTCTCCGGAGACCACTCACCACTTAGCCGACGGTGACCTGCTCAGGGCGGACGCGCTGATGTATTACGGCGCCGCTTCGCTGCGCGGCGCGCGGGCACAGTTGCAAGCGTTCGTCGAGGTCGATCGCGCCACCGAGAACAGCGGAAAGCTCGCCAGCAAGCTGATCAAGTACGCCCGGTTCTACGCCCATACCCCGCCGTCAACCGCTCGTCGGGATGCCGCGCGTCAGCAGGCCGCCGCCCCCACGTGGCAGCGCTGGTACCCGGTTTTCCCCCGAGTGCTGTTCGTGCTCTCCAACGCTCGTCCCTCTGACTACCAGCGCCGCATCGAGGATCTTCGGGGCATGGTGGCCGAGCACCCGCTGGTGGCCCGGATGGCGAGCAAGGTTCCGCTCGGCGCCGCGATCCTGTCCGACCTTCAAGAGCACGGACCGCGGGCCCCGGTGTGGACGCATCTGGCGGGCCCTCCGGAACGCTGGCGGACGGACAAGCCAGCGGACCGGTGTGCGTGGACCGACCTGTGATCTGTCCACGCACACCGGTCTGGACAGCGCTCGCTGAGCCCCTGGGGCGCTGACGGCGGGGTTCCCCGGGAGAGCGCGCTGCGTGGACCGACCTGTGAGCCACTTCAAGGGGACCTGTTGTGACTCAACTACGCGGAAGGTCAGAGCAGTTGTGCGATTTCGTTACGCGCAATGACGGTATTTTGCTTGCCCTGAGTAGCGGGGTGACCACTAGCATCACTGGCGTCACATCCGACGCGCAGAATGCGATTCGCAATTTTCGATGCGCGTGGCAGCGTGTAGTGGTCGACGGGCACAGGCAGGGGGTGACATGTCGGACAGTCCGGCGATACTTCGCAGAGTGCTGGCCCAGCACTTGCAGGAGCTGCGGCAGCGGGGCGGCCGTAGCTTCACGCAGGCCGCTGACCGGCTCGGGCTGCATCACACCACCATCCGGCGCATGGAGCAGGGGCTGCACAGGCCCCCGCGGGAGCCGGATCTACGCGCGCTGCTTGAGTACTACGGGGCGGGAGAGGGGGAGATCGCCGCGCTGGTGGCCCTGGCGGGGCGGGCTGCGGGCCGGAACTGGTGGGACCAGTACGACCTGCCCGCGTCGCTGGCCGAGTGCGTGATGCTGGAGGGCGCCGCGGCCAGGATCCGGGCGTACGCGCCGTGGGAGGTCCCCGCCCTGCTGCAGACCGAGAACTACGCCCGCGCCACGGCCCCTGACACGGAGCCGGACTGGCGGCTCGATCTTCTGCGGCAGCGCCAGGCCGTGCTGGGCAAACCCACCGGGCCGCTGCTGTGGGTGGTGCTGGATGAGTCCGTGCTGCACTGGCAGATCGGGGCGCCCAGCGTCATGGCCGACCAGCTCGCCCACCTGCTCGAGATGGCGTCCCGGCCCCGCATCAACCTCCAGGTCGTGCCGTTCTCGTCCGGCCCCGCGCCGGCCTCGCGGGCGGGAGCGTGCTGCGCCTATCGCATGCGCGTGCGCGAGTTGCCGGACATCGTCTGCACCGAGCAGCTGGACGACCTGGTCTTCGTGAACAAGGCGGCGGCCGTCGCGCGGTACACCGAAGTGCTTGACCAGACCGCCGGGCAGGCCACGTCCATCGGGGACGAGACGCGCCGCCTGCTGGAGCGGATCCATGACCACTGGAGAGCAGCAGCATGACCGACCACAGCATGCCCGCGCACGGGGCGCGGCTGTATGCGCACTTCCTGGGGGACGAGCGGGACAACTGGCCTGGCGATCTGACGCTGGCCCAGCGGATTGAGCAGCAGGTGCCCAATGTGCGGCTCATCGCCCGCAACCAACGCCGCTTCGTAATGCGGGCTGTTCGCACGCTCACCGACTACGGCATCCGGCAGTTCCTCGACATCGGCTCCGGGCTGGCGCACGAGCCCAATGTCCACGAGGTCGCGCAGGCCGCCGATCCCGAGTGCCGGGTCGTCTACGTCGACCAGGACGCGGTGATCACCGCCAACCAGCAGGCCTCCTTCGCCGTCGATGACCGGGTCCGTCATCTCACCGCCGACGTGCGCGACCCCGACGCCATCGTGGAGTCACCGGTGGTACGCGAGCTCATCGACTTCGATCAGCCGGTCGGGCTCATGCTCGCGAGCGTTTTCCTGTTCGTCCCGGACAGCGCGGATCCGGCCGGGATCATCAAGCGACTGGTCAGCGCGGTGCCGTCGGGCAGCTACCTCGCTTTCAGCCAGGGCACCTTCGACTACGACGACGAGCAGCATCCGGTGGAGACCCTGACCCGCATGTACGCCGAGGGCGGCGTCATCGTCACCCCGCGCGACAAGGTCACCATCGCCGCGTTCCTGGAGCAGGCGGGCCTGGCGGTCCTGGCTCCCGGCATCGTGGCCACCAACCGCTGGAGACCTGACCCCGGCAGCCTGGCGGGCCCGGAGGCCGAGTCCTGCATTCACGCCGCTCTGGCGTACAAGCCGTAAATCCGCTGCCAGCGGGAGCCGTTCGCGAGGACCGGCTCGCCACCACGACCACGGAAGAGGTCCTGTGACAGCACGACATTCATCCGCCCGTTTTGTCCATCGTCGCCCGGCGCTCGCGGCGCTGGCGGGAGCCGCCCTGTTCGTCTCCGGCTGCGGCGAGGACGGGCAGGCGGACGACGGGGCGAAACCGTCCGGCACCGCGGCGTCCTCGTCCGCGCCGGAGTCCTCCCCGCCGGCCGCCGATCCGCAGCAGGCGGCGAAGAAGGAGGTCCTGGGCGCCTACGGCCACTTCTGGGACGAGCAGGTCAAGGCGTACGCGAAGGCGGACTCCACCGGCACCGAGCTGACCCGGTATGCCACCGGGAACGCCCTGTCCCGTGCCGAGAGCGATCTGACGAGCCTGAAGAGGGCGGGCAACGTGCTCACCGGCAAGCCGGCCCACGACGCCCAGGTCACTGACCTTGACCTGGAGCGGAAGGTCCCGTCGGCCACGCTCAACGACTGCCTGGACGTCTCCGACTGGAAGACGAAGAACCGCAAAACGGGGAAAACAGTGCCCGCTCCGAAGGGCCAGTTGAAGAAGTACGCAGCAGCAGTGAAAGCCGAGAAGTGGGGGAAGCAATGGAAAATCCTGGACGTGAAGCCTCAAAACAACACCTGTTAGTCCTCGGAGCGGCCGCCGCTCTCGCGCTGGCCGCTCCCGGCGCCGCCCGTGCGGACTCCCCAGGCGGAGGAGCCAGCGTCGGTGACTGCGCCGGCCAGGTCTCCTACGTGTGCGTCGGCGCCACCGACCCCGGCAGCGCCGGTTCGGACCAGGGCGACTCGCAGCAGCCCGCGCACGGCGACGGCGGCGGCCCGACGCCCGCTCTGAAGCAGGGGTGCAACGCGCGGAAGCTGTCTCCGCAGCCTCCCGCGGGCAGTGAGCTGTGGCAGGGGCACTCCCCGGATGACGGCGCGGTCTACATCCGCCCGTGCCCCATGGCCGGCGGGGACAGGGCCAACGAGGTCATCCTCGGCGGAGCGTTCTGGGCCGGTGACCCGCCTCCGGCCGTCGACCCCGCCGTCCTGGCGCAGCAGGCCGTGGACAAGATGCAGCTGACCGGGCCGGACATCGTCAGCCCCCGTGCGGCGGGGCGGTGGACGGTGGGGGTGCCGGTGTGGATGCACGTGGGCAAGTCGCCCACGACCTTCGGGCCGACCTCGGCGTCGGCCTCGGCCGGGGCGGTGACCGTGACCGCGACCGCCAAGGTCAAAACCATCAAGTGGTCGATGGGGGACGGGGAGACCGTCACCTGCGCGGGGGCGGGGACGGCGTACCGGAAGGCGTACGGCAACCGGAACTCGCCGGACTGCGGCCATACCTATGCGCGGACCTCCGCGTCGGAGCCCGGGGAGAAGTACACGGTGACCGCGACCGCCACCTGGTCGGTGGAGTGGACCGGCGGCGGGCAGTCAGGGGAACTCACCGAAGTCCGGGACTCGCAAGTCGATGTGCCAGTCGGCGAGTTGCAGGCGCTCGGCTGACGCCGGTGCCGGGAGGGATCGAGAGTTGAAGACCAAAGACCGTAACGCCCAGACCACCGGTGCACCCGCGCCGACGGGGCCGGTGGTTCCCCCGCGGGTGTCGGCCCGGCGCAGGAGACCAGGTCTGATCGCCCTGGCGGTGGTGCTGATCACCGGTGGCGGGGCGGGCGGTGCGGTGCTGCTGATGGAGAGCGGGCAGCGCACCGAGGTGGTGACCGTGGTCCGGCATGTGCCGGTCGGGCAGGTGGTCACCGACCGGGACCTGGGCAAGGCGTCGGTGGCGCTGGATCCGGCGGTCAAGGCGGTGAAGTCCGCGGACCGGGCCGGTGTGGTGGGCAAGCGGGCGGCGGTGGAGCTGACGCCGGGGTCGCTGTTGTCCAGCGGGCAGGTGACCGGCAACTCCCTGGTCAAGGCCGGTGAGCAGGTCGTGCCGATGGGGCTGAAGCCCGACCAGGTACCCGCCAGCGATCTGGCGCCCGGTCAGCGGGTGCACATCGTCCAGGTGCCGGGCGAGGACCAGGAAGCGGGCGCGAGCCAGCAGCAGCCAATCCCGGCGCACGTGGTGAAGGTCGGCGCCCCCTCCCCCGGTACCGGGGAGGTGGTCATCGACGTCGCGGCGGCGCGGTCCCAGGCTCCGACGCTGGCTTCGTGGGTGTCCACCGGCGATGTCCGGCTGCTGATCGACGCGCAGGGCGGTTCGTGATGGCCGTGATCGCGTTGGCAGGCGGTACCGGTGCGCCCGGGGTGACGACGACCGCGCTGGGCCTGCTGCTGTCCTGGCCGCTGGATCCGGGACGGCGAGTGGTGCTGGCGGAGTGCGACCCCGACGGCGGATCGGTGCTGTACGGGCTGCTGCAGGGCACGTTGTCCGACCGGTACGGGCTGAAGAACCTCTCGGTCGCGGCGCGTAAGGGCGAGCTGCCCGAGGCGTTCTGGCGGCAGCTGGTCGACATGACCGACGACGGGCGGACGGAGCAGCCCACGGGCGACCGTCTCGTGCTGCCCGGGATTACCGATCCGGCGCAGGCGGCCGCACTGGCGCCGGCCTGGGAACCCCTGGCCGATCTGTTCGCGGGGATCGAGCGGCATCCGCAGTTTCCGCATGACGTGCTCATCGACCTCGGCCGCAACGGGGCATCCGGCCCCTCGGCGGTCCTGGCCCAGCGCGCGGACCTGCTGGTGATGGTGGCGCGGTCCACGATGCGCGGGATCCAGGCAGTACAGATGCGGATCGAGACGTTGCAGGAGCGGGTGGGTGAGATCGGGCTGCTGCTGGTGGAGGAAGGGCCGTATTCGGCCGGGGAGGTGCAGCGGCTGCTGAAAGTGCCGGTCGTTGCCACCCTCCCCCACCGCCCGGCGCTGGCCCGGGTGCTGTCGGACGGAGTGGAGCAGCCGCGCTCGTTTGCGCGCAGCGAGCTGATGCGGGCCGTTGCGGGGGCGACGACGCCGTTGCGCCAGCGGGTTGCGCTGCGGCGGGCACGTCTGGCGCCCCGCGGAGGGCCGGTGAACGGTGGCGGGGAGGTGACAGCTGGTGCGTGGTAGGCCTTTGCATCCGGACCCGAGCGTACGGGTCCCGCGGCCGTGGAATGGTCCGGCCGCTGCCGCCGGGCCGGGGCAGGTTCAGTCTGCCGGTGCGCCGGTGGGCGCAGTGCCCTCTGCTGTGCTGGGCGATGGGGTGCCGCAGGTGGTGGTCGACCGTCAGGCCGTGGCACTGGTCAAGGACCGCATCGCCCGGCAGATCACCGAGTACCGCAAGACGCAGCCGTCGGTGGCGGTGGCGAGCGTCGAGCAGCGGGCCCGGGACTGGATCAACGCGGCGGTGGCGGAGTGGTCGGACGCGGCCGCGGCCGAGCGCGGGGTCAGCCCGACCCCGGCGGAGGACGCGGCGCTGGCCCGCGCGGTGTTCGACGAGCTGTTCCGGGCGGGACGACTGCAGCCGCATCTGGACAACGATCTGGTGGAGAACATCTTCATCAACGGCCCCCACGAGGTATGGCTGGACTTGGCCGGGGGGCGCCGGGAGCGCGTGGCGCCGGTGGCGGACTCCGAAGAGGAACTGCTGGAGCTGCTGCGGCGTCTGGCCAGCGCGGACGAAGGGCAGAGCGAGCGCACTCTGACCACTGCCAGCCCGATGCTCGCGCTGCGGCTGAAGGACGGATCGCGGCTGCAGGCGGTCACGGCGGTGAGCCCGCGGACGTATGTAACGATCCGCCGGCACCGGGTGCAGGAAGCGGATCTGGGCGACATGGTCCGCCTGGGCGCGATCAACCCCACCCTGGCCAGCTTCCTGTCCGCCTGCGTGAAGGCGGAGAAGAACGTGCTGATCGCCGGACCGCAGGCGAGCGGCAAGACATCCCTGATGCGGGCCATGCTCAAGGAGATCGACCCGAACCAGCGGTTCGCGACCATCGAGACCGAGTTCGAGCTGTTCGCGCACACCAACGGCTTCCACCAGCAGGTGGTGGCCATGGAGGCGCGCGAGTCCAACGGCGAACGCGGCCCGGACGGACGGCTCATGGGAGAGATCACGCTCCTGGACCTGATGTACCGGGCGCTGCGGATGTCGCTGTCGCGGATCGTGGTCGGGGAGGTCCGCGGTCCGGAGATCGTGGCGATGCTCCAGGCAATGACCAACGGACAGGGCGGCAACCTGTGCACCCTGCACGCCTCCGATCCATCGGTGGTCTTCGACCGGATCGCCGAGCTGTATCTGCTGGCGCAGGGCAACATGAGCGATCAGCTGGCCTACCGGCAGGCCGCCAACGGTCTGGACTTCATCGTGTTCGTGCGGATGCTGGACGAGACACAGATCGGCGGGCAGCGGCACCGGTTCATCAGCCACGTGCTGGAGGTGACCGGGACCGGGGAGTACGGGCGCCCCGCCACGAACGCGATCTTCACCCCGGGTGAGGAGTTCGGCGAAGTGCGGGCGGTACCGCGCATGTACCCGGCGTGTATCGCGGATCTGCGGCGCGTGGGGTTCCCCGACCACCTGCTCAGCCCGTCGTACGACAGCTGGGCCGGGCAGCCGCTGTCGCTGAAGGTGGGGGCGGCATGACGGCGCTGATGATGGTGGTGTGCGGCATGGCCCTGGTCGGTGGCCTGGTGGCGCTGGCCGCCGGGGTGGCCGGTACGACCACTCCCCCGCGGCCGGGTTGGCTTGCCCGGTGGCGGGCCAGGAGCGCTGGTCAGCCGGATCCGGTGGAGCAGCGGATGCGGCGGCGGGCCCGCTGGGTGGCCGGTGGCGTGCTCGGTCTGGTCGTCTGGCTGGTGACCGGCATGTTCGTGGCCGGTGCGCTGGCAGGGCTCGTGGTCGTGGGGGTGCCCTGGCTGCTGTCGCCCACCCGCTCCTCGCAGACCCGCATTGTGCAGCTGGAGGCGCTGAGTCACTGGGCGCGCCAGCTGGCGGATGGTCTGCGGGTGGGCCGGGGGTTGCAACAGGCCTTGATCGCCAGCCGGAAGGGGGCTCCGGCCGTGCTGGAAGAGCCGGTCGCGGCCCTGGCCGATCGGCTCCAGCTGGGCTGGGCGCCGGAGGAGGCGCTGCGGGAGTTCGCTGATGAGCTGGGCGACATCACCGCGGACAAGGTGGTCGCGGCCTTGATTTTGTCGATCGCCGACCGTGGCCCGGGGCTGGCGCAGTCGCTGGAGGACCTGGCCGAGACGGTGCGTGAGGAGGTCGGCAAGCGGCGCCAGATCGAAGCGGACCGGGCCAAGCCGCGGCAGACCGTGCGGTGGATGACGCTCATCACCGTCGGGGTGGTCGGGCTCGGGTTTCTGGTGCCCGGCTACACCGCCCCGTACGGGAGTCTGCTCGGCGAGCTGGTCCTGGCCGCGGTGTCCGCGGGGTTCGTCGCGGTGCTGACGTGGATGCGGTCGCTGGCCGAGCACCGCCCGGTGCCCCGGTTCCTGATTGCCGACCCGCGCAGCCGGGTCCGCGCGGCCGCCGAGCCGGTCGCGGCGGCCGAACCGTTGGAGGCATCGTGATCAACAGCGCTGCTGTGGTGGCCGGATGCGCCGTGGGCGCGGGAGTCGCTCTGCTGGTGCGGGAGTTGGTGCGCCCGCAACCGTCGCTGGCCGCAGCCCTGCGGCGCACCCCGCCGGGGGCCGCCGATCTCAGCGAGGCGGCCGGGGACCGGGACGCGGTGTGGGGCCGGTGGCTGGTCGACCGGCTCGGCAGTCTGCCCGGTGTACGGATGCCAACCCGGAACCTCGCCCTGCTGCGGCAGACCCCGGAGCGGTTCTTGCTGACCAAGGTCGCCCTGGCCGTTCTGGGGCTGCTGGCGCCGGTAGTGGCCGCGGCTCCGTGGCTACTGCTCGGGGCGGGCGTGCCCCTGTATGTGCCGGGCGTGGCTGGACTGGCGGTCGCCGCCCTGCTGTGGGTCGTGCCGGATCTGCAAGTGCGGGACCAGGCCAAGCGCGCCCGGGAGGAGTTCGCCCACGGCATCACGGCCTACCTGGACCTGGTGGCTCTCAAGCGGGCGGGCGGCGCCGGACCGACCGAGGCCATGGAACGCGCGGCAGGCGTCGGGCAGGGGTGGCCGTTCCAGTTGCTGCAACAGGCGCTGCTGCGGGCGCGGGTCGACCGCATCGCACCGTGGGAGGCCCTCGAGGACCTCCACCGCGAGCTGGAGCTTCCCGTCCTGGAAGACATCGCCGAGATCATGCGCCGGTCGGCGCATGACGGGGCCGCGGTCTACGCCAGCTTGCGGGCGCGCGCGCTGAGTCTGCGGACCGAGCTG
The DNA here is from genome assembly GCF_052851135.1 of Streptomyces sp. BRA346. Taxonomy (NCBI): domain Bacteria; kingdom Bacillati; phylum Actinomycetota; class Actinomycetes; order Kitasatosporales; family Streptomycetaceae; genus Streptomyces; species Streptomyces sp. BRA346. The sequence goes on from NZ_JAIWIH010000043.1 coordinate 44,750, forward strand.
CTGGAGGCGCAGGCCGCTGAGGCGAACTCGGACAGCGAGAAGATGACCGCCCCCGGCGCCCTGCTGGCGGTGCTGGTCATGCTGCTGATCGCGTTCCCGGCTGTCCTGCGCATCCTCACGGCCGCCTGACCACCGTATTGACCACGCATCAGCAAAAGTAGAGGGGAATGGAATCGTGTCCACGCGTTTCATCACCGCGAAGGCGGCCGTCGTCCTCGCCGCTTTGGACGAGCGGCTGGAGGAGATGCGGCGGCGTCCCGACCGGGGCGACATCAGCATCACCACGGTCATCATCTGGGTGGCCAGCATCACCGGAGCCATCCTGATCGCCGGGACCATCGCCGCGGTGATCGCGAAGTACAACGGCAAGCTGTCGGGCATCTGATGGCCGCGGCCGTGCCGAGCGTCTGGGACCGGTGGAGAGCACGTCTGGCCGGCGACCGCGGCGACGCCAGCGTCCAGATGGCCATCGTCTTCCCGGTCGTCATCCTGCTCACGGTCGCGGTCGTGCAGGCCAGCATGTGGTACTACGCACGCGAAATCGCCCTGGCCGCCGCGCGTGAAGGCGTCACCGCCGGGCGCACCTACCAGGCGGGCCCCGGCGCGGGGGCGGCACGTGCCCGCCAGGTACTGGAGCGCACGGCTGGGGACAGTCTGCGCGGCGCCACGGTCTCCACGGCCGGAAGCACCGGGGAGCGGGTCCGTGTCCAGGTGCACGGGGCGGCGCCGTCGTTGCTGCCGTTCGTGCCCGACCTGGCGGTCACCCAGTCCGCGTCCGGGGCCGTGGAACGCTTCACCACCCCGGGAGGCTGACGTGTCGCGCACGGTTGGTGATCGTCTGGCCGAGGACCGGGGCAGTGAAGCGGTTCAGGCCGCCATCATCACCCCGCTTTTGATCATGTTCTTGTGTCTGGCGCTCGCCGGAGGTCGCATGGTGATCTCGGGCTCGAAAATCGACGCGGCGGCCGAGGACGCCGCGCGCGAGGCCTCCCTCGCGCGCTCGGCCGCGGCCGCCCAGGAGGCAGCCCAGTCGGCGGCCGAGGAGTCCCTGTCCGACCAGGGCGTCGCTTGCGCGAGCACCAGCGTGGCGGTCGATACCAGTGGCCTCAACGCTCCGCTGGGGCAGGCCGGTTCGGTGACCGTGACCGTGCGGTGCACGGTCGAGCTCGCCGACCTGCTGCTGCCCGTCCCCGGGTCCCGCACGCTGGAGTCGACCTTCACCTCCGTCGTCGACCAGTACCGGCAACGCGAAGGAGCCTGAGGATGCGAAGAATCCGCTGGAGCCCGGGCATCGCCGCGTTCTGCCGCGCCCGCCGTCCGGTGGGAGACCGCGGCGGTGTGGCTGTCTTCCTGGCCATATGCGTGCTGCCGCTGCTGGCCATCATCGGCATCGCCGTGGACGGCGGCGGCAAGGCCCGGGCCACAGAGCGCGCTGACGCCCTGGCCACCGAGGCGGCCCGGGCCGGCGGCCAGGCGATCGATCCTGGGCAGGCCATCCCCGGCCGCGCGCTGGTCGCCGATCCGCAGGCCGCCCAGGCCGCGGCCCGTTCCTATCTGCGGGCCACCGGCGTCGCCGGCAGCGTCCGCGTCTCGCCCGACGGCAAGACTCTGACGGTGACCACGCGCACCGTCTACAACACCAAATTCCTGGCCGTCGCCGGCGTCACCTCCTTGGATGTGAGCGGACACGGACAGGCCACGCTCCTCCACGGTGTGGACAGTCCCGAGGAAGGCCCGTAAATGCCCACTCCCCCGCCCTCGGCGCCGCGCCGCGCGGTTCTGCGCGCCCTGGCCAGCCTCCTGGTCCTGGCCGCGGCCGTCATCGGGCTTCCCGTCCTGCTGGCCATGGTCACCGGGCCCGTTTGGGCCAGCGCCCACGACGACCTGCCCCATCTCCTGGACCGCCAGGACACCGGAAGCGTTTTCCTCCTGGCCCTGGTCGGCATCGCCTGGATCGCCTGGGCCCATTTCACCCTCTGCGTCCTGCTCGAAATCCCCGCCCAGCTCCGCGGCCGCTCGCTGCGCCCCGGTCGTCTCACCGTCAGCCGCCGCGCGGCCGCCACCCTGATCAGCAGCATCCTCGTCCTGCTGCCGACCGGCACCGCGCTGGCCACCCCCGTATCGGCCACCGCGGCCTCCACCGCCGATCCCTCTCCCGGCGCCCGGCCCGCCGACCATCAGGCCCCGCAGCAGAAGGCGGCCGAGCGCTCCAGCGGGCAGCGCACCTACACCGTGCGTGACGCCCGCCCAGCCGAGAGCCTGTGGAGCATCGCGGAGAGGGAACTGGGCCGCGGTGAACTCTGGACGACGATCGCCGAGCTGAACCAGGGCCGCACCATGGCCGACGGCAGCCACTTCGACGCCGACGCCTTCCTCCAGCCCGGCTGGACACTCCTGCTGCCCGCCGCCGACCACTCCGACGCCTCTCCCCCGCGGCCGCACACCCCGACCCGCACCGTCACCGTCGCGCCCGGCGACACCCTCTCCGCGATCGCCGAGACCCAGCTGGGGGACCCGGCCCGCTACAGCGAAATCTTCGACCTGAACGACAACCCCACCACCCCCGGTGCCCGCACCCTCACCGACCCGGACCAGATCTACCCCGGCCAGCGGCTCGCCCTCCCCATCTCCGACCCGTCCCCCGGAGACCGCCCCTCGCAACGCGACAGCGAACGAGCTCCTTCACAAGACCACGGCGACCGCGGCTCCTCCCCCGCTCCGGGCACCACGGCCCCCTCCCACCCCGGCCAGCAGACCCCCAGCCCGGGCGCCAGCAACCGCTCGGAGAACCCCTCGCACCACCAGCGCGGCGAGGACAGCACCCAATCGGCACGACCACCGGCCACGCCGAAACCGACCGCTCCGGAGCGGCAGCCAGACCAGCCAGCTGCCGAACCCGCCGCGCACTCGGACGGCATCCAGATGCGCACCATCGCCGGTATCGGTGCCTTGCTGGCCGCCATCGTCGTCGGCGGCCTCGGCATCCGGCGTCTGATCCAGCAGCGCCGCCGCAAGCCCGGCGAGACCATCGCCATGCCCAAGGACACCAGCCGCCTGGAACAGGCCCTGACCGCCAGTGCCACCCCCGCCAGCGCCGAACTCCTCGACACCGCGCTGCGCACCCTCGCCCATCACGCCGACCAGACCGGCACGAGTCTGCCTCCGGTACGGGGCGCGCGGGTCACCCCGCAGACCGTCGGCCTGCTTCCCGACGAACCTGCGGCCCCCCTGCCGCCGTTCACCGCCGCCGAGGCGGGCTGGTGGACCCTCGACAGGCAAGCCGACCTCCTGGAGCCGGACCAGGCGCGGCAGGCCCCGGCCCCCTATCCGGGCCTGGCGACGCTCGGCGCTGACGACGACGGCGATCTGCACCTGGTCAACCTCCCCCAGCTGCGCACCCTGCTCATCGACGGGGACCCGGACCAGGTCGCGGCCGTGTGCGCGGCGATCGCGCTGGAGACGGGGATGAGCCCGTGGGCGGACCAGGCCGACATCCTCCTCGTCGGGCTCGGCCGCGAGCTGCCCCACTTGCTGCCCACCAGCCGGGTCCGGCATCTCCCCCACGCCGCGGCCGCCGTCCGGGACCTGGGCGAGCGGCTTCTCGAAGCCCACCAGGACCCCGAGCTCGGTGCCCAGTTGCCGTGGATGCTGATCTGCGCCACCCACATCACCGAGAAGGAGGCGTGGCAGCTGGCCGACGCGCTCGACAGGGCGCGGGGCCTGCGGGTCGCCGCGGTGCTTCCCGCCGACGGCATCAGCCCGCTCTTCCCCGATGCGGTCCGGGTGGATGCACGCTCCACCGACACCCCGCAGGAGCTGGAGGCGCTCGGCGTGCGGCTGCGGTTGCAGGCCGTCTCCGCCAACGACTACCAGCAGCTCGTGGAGACGCTCGCCGTCGCCGACGAACCGTCCCGCCCAGCTGACGGTGTGTGGGAGAACGTGCCGTCCGAGCCGGACGACTCGACCCCGGCCTCTCTTCCGGACGATGTGCAGGCGCCCCCTGAGGCTGCGGCCGCCGAGGGCCAGCCGCCTCAGGGGGATGCCTTCCCTGCTCTGCTCGGCGCCGTCGGCGACCCGGCCGGGCTCCGGCTCCTCTCCCCCGTCGCAGAACCCCAAGACGCCGATCCCGACGCCGACTCCCCCACCACCCAGCCTCTCCTGGATCCTGCCGCCGCGGCCCCTGCGGGCGAACAGCCTCAGGACACCGAGGACCCCGACGACGCCCGCCCCGACAGCGAGGCTGTCGACGTCCCCAGCGGGAAGGCTGGGGCCGCTCCCGAGTTGGAGACTTCTCCGGCACGCGATCTGCACGCACCGGAGATCCGGGTGCTCGGTCCGCTCGAAGTCACCGGCATCGGCGCCTCCGGCCATGGCCCCAAGCTGTCCGAGCTGGCGCTCCTGCTGTACTTCCGGCCGCACCGCGACGCCGTCGGCATCTGCGAGGCCATGGACCCCGTGACCCCGTGGTCCACCGCCACCCTCAACTCCCGCATGTACGGGCTGCGCAACCGCCTCGGCACCGACGCCGAAGGCAATCCGTACGTGCCGCGTCGGACCCGCGGATCCGACCCTTACCGCCTCTCCCCCGCCGTGCGCTGCGACTGGACGCGTTTCCAGCAGCTCGCCGAGCGCGGGCTGGCCTCCGGCTCCGCTGTCTCCGCCGTCAGCGACCTGGAACAGGCACTCGGCCTAGTCCGCGGTAGGCCCCTCGGCGGCCGCGACCTGCCCTGGGCTGCGCCCCTTCAGCAGGAGATGATCAGCCGCGTGGTGGATGTGGCCCACACCCTGGCCACCTACCGTTCCTCCCACACCTCGCAGCACGATCTGGACGCCGCCCGCCGCGCGATCGCCGTCGGCATCGACGTCGAGCCGCACGCCGAGTTGCTGTACCGCGACTGGATGCGCATCGAGCACCGGGCGGGCAACCGGGCCGGACTGCACAGCGCGATCACCGCCCTCCAGCAGGCCAACCGCGCCCTCGACCTCGACCTCGACCCGGAGACCGAGGAGCTGATCAAATCTCTCCTCGCCGACCCCGCGTCCAAGGACGTGGTGTAGAGCACCTGGACGGGGCTGCGCAGTAGCCGAGGCGTTGCGCAGCCATGTTTCGACTCGATTGCGCAGCATTTCTGCGGGGAAGCGAGACGCCCGGAGGCACTGCCGTCGCCCCGCTTCCGTGCGCGCATCAATCCGACGATGAGGGGCAGGCGTTTGGCGTCTCGGCCAGCTCGGCGGTACGAGGGGTGTCAGGCCACAGGTGGCGGGCGAGCGCGTCTGCTGCGGTGGTCATCTGGGCATGTGTGGGCTGTTCGGCTGGCGGGTCCAGGACGGTGGGCGGGTGCGGGCTGTACCCGGGGTCGCAGACGGTCTCCCTGTTGGTCGGGAAGCGTCCCAGGACGGGTGTCCCGTAGCGGGCGAGCTGGCCCTCGACGGCCAGGTCGAAGTCATCAAGCGGTACGTTCTGGTCCGCACGGTGGAGGAGCAGCATCCCGGTCACTGGGCGCCTCGGGGTCCATCGGCCCAGTTCCTGCTGGCGCCACTGCACGGCCGATTCAGGTGGTGTCAGCAGGACAGCCCTGGTGTCCTGCCCGGTCGTGACGGGGATGGGGATGCTCCGCTCGTAGGGCACTGCCCGGTGCACGAGGATGCGCGCATCGGCGAGCGTGCCAAGGGGTTGGTCTTCGTAGGGCCAGTCGTCGTGCCTGTCGATCAGGATGATGCGGTCGTAGGCGCGTCGAGCGTCGTCCAACGCGGCGGCGACCGCTGCCTCGTTGGGGGAGATTTCCAACGACCACAGTTCTCCGGGCGGCGGGGCAATACGCAGCCGCCGCCATCCCGGGGCGGTTTCCGGAACCGAGGTCGTGGCCCATGCAGGCTGGTCTGGGTTCATGAAGCTGAAGTCGAAGTCTTGGTCCTGAGCGAGGACGACCGCGGTGGCCAGTCCTTGGGCTGTCCAGACGGCCGCGATCTGTTCCGCCACCCAGGACAGGTCGTCTCTGCGGACTCCATCGGCGCGTGGTACGCCGGTGAGCTGGATGACGGCCCCGCCGCGGTCCAGAAGGCCATGGTCCGGACTGCTGGGCTTCGTTGGCGGACGGCTGATGCGACGACAATCGCCGGTGGCCGTCAGCGGTCGTGGACCGGGCATCTCAACGTGCGTGCTGGACGAGGCTCGGCGGCTGTGCACGGTGAGCACGCCCCGCCAGCCCCGCACGCCGGGCCGCGGCGCCAGCCGCAAGGTGCACTCCGTGGTGCCGCACTCATGGTCCAGGACGCGCAGTCCGCAGCCCACGATGTGGTCGGCGAGTACCTCGCTCAGCCGGGCGTCGTCGAACTCCGGACCGGTCACCTCACGCTCCACGATCCAGTCGAGTCCGTAGTCGGTCATCCGGGTGTCCAGCCGCACCCCGGCGTAGCCGACCAGGCTGTCCCAAAGACGCGGACGCCGCAGCAACGCACTGCCCATCGCGGAGGAGGCGCCGAGTCGGCGCATCAGGTTGCGCGTGACCGGTTCCTGTCGCTTGGGCCCGGGGTCGGGGTGCTGCGGATCCCACTGCACGCTGTTCCCGGCCGCCCGGACCTGCTCTTCGTGGGCAGCCAGCAGAGCTTCCAGGTCTTCCTTGTGCGGTCCGGCCACCCATACCGCCGGTTCGGCCGACCGCCAGAACCGCTCGTACAGCCAGGGGCGGATACCGAACCGGAGCCGGGCACCGTCGGTCTGAACGACGAGTCCGCGCACTCCGCACCACGGGCCCTTCTTCGTTCGGTACGGCAGCAGCCCGAGCAACGCGTTGATCTCCTCGGCCCGCTCCACCCGCAGCGCCAGGCCCTCGTCCACGGGCTTGGCCTCCCGTACTCCGAACGGTCGGCACTGCCCGTCGACCGCGCCCAGCACGGAAGCGAGCACGGATTCCAGCAGCGCCTGTTGCGACGAGGCAGCCGGGATCAACTGACCGAAGCACTGAAGCGTGCTGAGGCGCAGTCGAGCGCCTTCCAAAGACTCACCGGTCAGGTCGGCGGCGGCGTTGCTGAGCTGGTCAATGCTGTACATGGCGCGCTTCCTCCAGGCCACCCCCCGACCCGGGCAGCGAAGGCGCAGTCAACACAGCAACAGCACATGAGAATCACGAGTGCGAGCGACGTAGGTTCTCTGCCGATGCCAGCGGTCGGGTCGGGCATCCAGAACTGGCCGCGTCCGAGGCCAGGCGGGAGGAATCTAACCCACCCGTCCGTCATGCTCCAACTACATCGAGTGCAGGTCCCTCGATCAGCCGGTACCGGCTCGATGCATCTCGGTCGGCACGCCCGGCGAGACGCACTGCTTCCGCTGGCTCGATGACCAGGGGCTGCGCAATCGTCCTCGACCAGTCCTCGCTGGACCGGCTCAGGCTGCGCAATCGGCCGGGCGAGGCGCTACACAGCCCGGACTGGCTCGGTCACCAAAGCCCAAGATCAATTGCGCAGCTGTCCCTGCGCGCGCTCGCGGCAACCGTTCAGGATGGTTCCGACGAGCGCACGGCTCGCCGGGCGTACGCGAGCAGTTCACGCCGGGCAGCGGACTCGTCCACCGGAGCCCGGGTTGCCCACTCATTGCGCAGCTCCCCCACTCGGCGGGCCACGTCCTCAGCTTCGTAGACCAGCCGTTCGTCCAGCCCTCGAAAAACACGGCCGACGTACGGCCCGGTGACGACGACCGGGCCGTACAGGAGGTACGGCAGGTCCAGCCCTCGCCAGGCGCAGGCCAGTGCCCAGGCGGCCACGTTCACCGGGAGCTGCATGCGCTGCCCGCTGCCGTGCACGTGCATGGGCGCTTGGCGGTGGTAGTGGCCGCGGTCGATGGTGTCCCCGATCAGCTCCCGCAGGAGGTCGTCCTGCGCAGTGGCCTCCCCGGGAAGGTCGATGCGCAGCGAGCTGGCATCAGGGTCAATGCGCAGTGCGCCGCCCCGTACCAGGTGTCCGTCGAGGTGCACAGCGGGAGCAGCTGTGGTCCGGCTCTGCCGGGCGTGGCCTCGTCCCGTCTGGTCAGTCACAGCGCCTCCAGGGTGATGGGGTCGAGGGGTCTTCGTGCCGTGCTTGTTGTCCGCGGGCGGCGGGGGACGGGGAGCGGTTGGCGATGAGCGCTGATCAGTCGGTGGACAGGCCCAGCTGGCGGCGTCGCTGGAAGTCGGGCAGGAGGCGCTCCAGATCGCCCACGGTCCACGCCGTGCCCCCGTTGTTGCGCATGAGCCCACGGTCGGCCAGCAGCTGCTCCAGCTCTTCCGCGGTCAGCTCCTGCCCATAGGTTTCGGCGTGCTCGGCCCAGACCTCGTAGCAGGGGTAGGAGGAGATGTAGCGGCGCAGGGTGCTGGGGCTGACCGCCTTGCCGTTCCTGCCGGTGACGCCACGGGCATGGAGCCACTCAGACAGCTGCTCGCCATTGGGCGGGGCACCATGCTCCTCGCGATATGAACGCCAGGCGGTGTAGTAGCGGTCCGCCACGGTCCCGGCAGCGGGGGACTGCTTCTGGGGAATGTGACCGGGCTCCGCAGCCTCCTGCGGCTCGGCCGGTCCTCGGCCCGGGCCGGAAGCGCCGTGCTCGTCAGCTGGCGCCGCTGGCAACAAGGGTTCGGCCGGGGGAGTGGCGCCGGAGTTGGCGAGGTTCGGTCGGGAGGTGTCGCCGAGCGGGTGGGCACCCGGGCGAGCCCGCTGCGGCCCGTCGGAGTACGAGGCACCTGACGGGCCCTCGTGGTCGGGCTCTGGTGCGCGGCCCCGCTGCCGCGGCACAGCCGTGCCGTGATCATGCCCGTTCATGGTCCGTTGAGGGCCCAGGGGGCGGGCACGGCCGGCGCCGACGAGCTCGCGCCCTTGTTCGTGCGCGGGCGGGAGCGGGGTGGCGGAGCCTTCATCGGTTGTGCCGCGGGAGCGGTCCTTGTAGTGGTTCACGTAGCCGGTCAGCTCGTCGTTGCTGAGGTCGGCGACGCCGTAGGTCTCCCGCAGCCGCTGCCCGAACTGGTACGCGGAGGGGAAGCGTCCGTTGTCGGCGAGGTACTGGCGGTAGGCCGCGTAGAACACCTCATCGCGCGAGACGTCGTCCGGCATCGCCGCCGCGGCGCGCTGCCCCGGATGCCCGTGCTCGACGTACGGCTGCTCCTGGTCGCGCTGCTCCGGGACATACGCGCTCTGAGCGACTCCCATGTTCGGCTGGGGCAGCGTGAGCTGTAGGGCTTGGGGCCGCTGCCCGGCCGGGTCCATCACAGGGCCGTTCGGGTGGCTGGAGGAGTTCGCGCCGGGTGTCTGGTACGCCGTCTCGTGGCCCGGCTGACGGGCCGCTTCCCCGGTCACTTCCTGCGCCGTGGCCCGTCCTCTGGGCAGCGCGGCGGCGGGGGAGAACGCAGACGGTTCCAGCCCGGCCGCCTCGAGGCCCGCCGGGGCGGTGTCGGACAGCGGCACCCCGTAGCGCGCCAGCCGCAGCGGCATCAGCGCCTCCACCGGGGCCTTGCGGCGCCACTGCCGCCCGTAGCGGGCCTGCAGCCGGGTCTGGTAGACCAGCCGGTCCTGTTCCAGCCGGATGACCTCGTCGTAGCTGCGCAGCTCCCACAGCTTCATCCGGCGCCACAGCCGGAAGGTCGGTATCGGCGCCAGCAGCCAGCGGGCGATGCGGACCGACTCCATGTGCCGGTCGGCGGTGATGTCGGCGATCCGGCCGATCGCGTGCCGGGCGGCCTCGACGGAGACCACGAAGAGCACCGGGATGACGCCGTGCATGCCGACGCCGATCGGGTCCGGCCAGGCGGCGGCGCCGTTGAAGGCGATGGTCGCCGCGGTCAGCATCCACGCGGTCTGGCGCAGCAGGGGGAAGGGGATGCGGATCCAGGTCAGCAGCAGATCCAGGGCCAGCAGGACGCAGATCCCGGCGTCGATCCCGATGGGGAAGACGTTGGCGAAGGCGCCG
>NZ_JAIWIH010000044.1:0-67624 GCF_052851135.1 Streptomyces sp. BRA346
GCGCCTTCCGGCGTGTCCACCACTTTAGCGGATTCCCCCGGATGCTCATAATCGAGCTTTTCGGTCCGGATTTCGGCATGCCGAAGTCGTTCCCGATTGAGGGTCGTGCGAAGTGGTTTGCCGCCGGTGCGGCTCGAGTGCGTACCGATGAACCGTTACGGCTCTGTGGCAGCTCGGGGAACATTACGGATCGGTCTGATCGGTGTCAACCCGTGTCGGCCGAATGCCTCAACCGAGGTCGTTCAGCCGTCCGTCGGCGTCCGGTTGGGCCTCCTCCACCCGGCGCAGGACGCGGGCAAGCATCTCCCCGAGGGCGCCGCGCTCCTCGGAGGACAGGTCCTGGAGCAGGTCTTCCTCGAAGACGGATGCCCGGCGCATCGCCTCGAGCCACTTCTCGCGGCCGCCGGTCGTCAGCTCGACGATGACGCGCACGCGATTGTTCTCATCACGCTCCCGGGTGACGAGCCCTTCGTTCACCAGGCGGTCGATGCGGTGGGTCATGGCGGCCGGGGTGAGGCCGAGCCGCTTGGCCAGGTCGCCGGGGCCCAGTTGGTACGGGGAGCCGGACAGGACGAGGGCCTTCAGGACCTCGAACTCGACGTTGCTGATGCCGAGGGTCGAGGACTGCCTGCTGTAGGCGACGTTCATCCGCCGGGTGAGTCGGCTCAGGGCGTTCACGACCTGCTCCACCTGCGGGTCCAGGTCCTGGAATTCGCGCTGGTAGGCCGCGATCTGCTGTTCGAGGGTCAGCAGGTCGTCCGGGTCGGGGGTGTCAGCCATGTGCGGAGTATGACACGGAAGTCGTTCGCGCTGAACTCCTTCACCATGTACTCTTAAGCGTCGAAGTTTAGCTTCGAAGTCTTGAGGCTTCGAGTATGCGGGCTTCGTTCGACTCCGTACGACCTTCTCGACCTAGGTAGGTGAGTGTGACCACCGCGATGGGCGCAGCGCTGCGCCGGATCCAACTGGGCAACGCGCTGAGCGCGTTCGGCAACGGCTTCACGGTCCCGTTCCTGTTCGTCTATGTGGCGCAGGTGAGGGATCTCGGTGCGCATACGGCGGGCCTGGTGCTCGCGATGTTCGCGGTGGCCGCGCTTGTCGTGCTGCCCTTCACCGGTCGGGTGATCGACCGGCGTGGGCCGCTGTCTGTTGCCGTCGCGGGTGCGGTCGCCTCCGCCGTGGGTTCACTGGGGCTCGGGCTGGCGGCCAGCGAGCCGCTGGTCCTCGCCGCGGCGGGGGTGCTCGGTGCGGGCATGGCGGTGATCCAGCCCGCGCTGGCCACGCTGATCGTGTGGTGCTCGACGCCCGCGACCCGGTCCCGTGCCTTCGCGATGCAGTTCTTCCTCAGCAATCTGGGGCTCGGCGTCGGCGGGCTGCTCGGTGGGCTGCTGGTGGACACCTCGTCCCCGGCGGGCTTCGTGCGGCTGTTCGCGATCGACGCGGTGATGTTCCTGGTGCTGGGTGCCGCGGTGGCGACCGTACGGCTGCCGAAGGGGCCGGTGCTCGACGGTGCGGTGCCGACGGAGGCGGCCGAAGGCCGGTCCGGCGGCTGGCGTGCCCTGCTGGGGCACCGGGCCATGGTGCAGCTGTGTGTGCTGGGCTTCGTGCTGTTCTTCGCCTGCTACGGGCAGTTCGAGTCCGGTCTTTCGGCGTTCGCCGTGGACGTCGCGCATGTGTCGCCCGCGATGCTGGGCGTGGCGCTCGCGGCGAATACGGCGGCGATCGTGCTGGCGCAGTTCGTGGTGCTCAAGCTGGTCGAGCGGCGGCGGCGCAGCCGGGTGATCGCGCTGGTCGGGCTGGTGTGGACGGTCGCGTGGGCGGTGGCCGGGGCCGCCGGTCTGGTGCCGGGCAGCGAGGTCATGGGGACGGCCGCGATCGTCTCGGCGTACGCGCTCTTCGGTCTCGGTGAGGCGATGCTGTCGCCGACAGTCGCGCCGCTGGTGGCGGATCTGGCGCCGTCGTCCCTGCTGGGGCAGTACAACGCGGCGTTCTCCCTGGTGAAGCAGTTGGCGCTGGCGGTCGGCCCGGCGGTCGGCGGGCTGATGGCGGGAGCCGGTCTCTACGGGGCGTACATCGCGGGCCTGATCGTCTGCTCGCTGGGCATATCGGTGCTCGCGCTGCGGTTGGGCGGGCGGCTGTCGGCGCGGCAGGACAATCCGCTGCGCGGGACCGCCGGTCCCTCGGTGCCCGCGCCGCGCTCGGAGTCGTCCGCCGCGGTGACCACGGCGGCCTGACCGGCCGCCGGGGTCCGGGCTCCGGGCTCCGGGTCGCCCTTTCCGCCGGAGGTCTTATGGGTCTCCGGCGGGGAGGGCGAATTCGCACCACACCGCCTTTCCGCCGCCGGGCGTGCGGCGTGAGCCCCAGGAGGAGGCGATGGTCGCGACGATCGAGATGCCACGGCCGGCCTCGTCGACCGGTTCGGCCCGGCGGCGGCGCGGCAGATGGTCGTCGCCGTCGGTCACCTCGATGATCAGCCGCCGGTCGGTGCGGCGCAGCCGGAGCCGCATCGGGGGCGTGCCGTGCTGGAGGGAGTTGGCGACCAGCTCACTGGCGGCGAGCACGCCCAGGTCGCGCAGCTCCATGGGGAAGCGCCAGCTGGCGAGGACGCCGGAGGCGAAGGCCCGGGCGCGCGGGGCCGCTTCCACGCCGCCGAGGAGTTCGAGCGCGGCGTTGTGGAACAGCTCGGCGTCAGGGCCGGTGCGGGCGGGGTGCTGGAGGACCAGCACCGCGACGTCGTCGTCGTGCGCGGCGGTGATGCCGAGCGCCCGGATGAGGCGGTCGCACATCACCTGGGGCGTGCCGGTCGCGCCCGCGAAGACGCGTTCGAGGGCGGCGACGCCGTCGTAGATGTCCTTGTCGCGCCGCTCCACCAGACCGTCGGTGTACAGGACGGCGCTGGCGCCGGGGCCGAGCGGGACGGAGCCGGAGGTGTGCAGCCAGCCTCCGGTGCCCAGCGGCGGGCCGGTGGGTTCTGCGGCGCGGCGCACGGTGCCGTCCGCGTCGCGGACCAGGATCGGCAGATGGCCCGCGGAGGCGTAGACGAGGCGGCTCTCGTTGGGGTCGTGGACGGCGTAGACACAGGTGGCGATCTGGTTGGCGTCGATCTCGGCGGCCAGTCCGTCGAGGAGCTGGAGCACCTCGTGCGGGGGCAGGTCGAGTCGGGCGTACGCGCGGACGGCGGTGCGCAGCTGGCCCATGACGGCGGCGGCGCGGACGCCGCGCCCCATGACGTCGCCGATGACGAGGGCGGTGCGGCCGCCGCCGAGGGTGATGACGTCGTACCAGTCGCCGCCGACCGCCGCGTCCTTGCCGCCGGGTTGGTAGGTGGCGGCGACGCGCAGGTCGTCGGGTTGTTCGAGCTCCTGCGGGAGGAGGCTGCGCTGGAGGGTGACGGCGGCCTCGCGCTGCAGCCGCTCGCTGGCGCGCAGCCGCTCGGCGGACTCGACCTGGTCGGTGACGTCGGCGCCGAAGACGAGGACGCCGCGCACCGGTTCGGCGGCGTCCTCGGTGCCGGTCACGGTGGTCGTCGCGGCCGCGACCGGGGCGGGCGTGTCGGGGACCGCGGGGACGGCCCCGTCGTGGGCGGGCGCGGGCACGGGGTCGGGCGCACGGGCCGGACCGGGGGCCGGGGCGGCCATCTCGATGGGCGAGCAGGTGAAGGTGTAGTACCCGTGCCGGGACCGGCCGGTGGCCGTGGCGGCCGCCTCGGGCTCGGCGTCGGTGCCCGGCGCGGGGCCGGGCCCGGGCTCGGGTGCCGCGGGGACCCGGCGCGCCTTGACCGTACGGGGCGTACCGCTGCGCAGGACCTGGTCCATGAGCGGCAGCAGTCCCAGCTCACGCAGCTCGGGCAGGGCCTGACCGGCGGGGACGCCGCGGGTGCGGTGGCCGAACAGGTCGGCGTACGCCTCGTTGACGTAGGCGATGCGGTGCTCGGGGCCGTACACCACCGCGACCAGGGCCGGGACCTGGCCGAGGACGTCGTGGACGGAGAGCCCGTCGAGGGTCGGGACGGCGGCGGGCGGCGGGATGTCGGGGGCGGCGTCGGGCGCTCCCGGCGGCGGCTCGCCCGCGGCGGAGGGGTCGGTGCGCTCACCGCGGGCGGCCGGGACGGAGCCGCCGCCCGTGGCGGGCTGCGGACGCCGCGCGGCACGGTCGGACCGCGCGGCGGTGCGTCGCTGCGTGCGGGGGAGCCGGGCGCTCCAGCGCGTGAAGTTCACTGCGGATTACCTCGTGGGGTGGTGGCTGAGCAGCGCGCCGGCGCGGGTTCGGGGAGAGGGATGCGGGTGCGGGGGACGGCCCCCGGGGGAATGCAGCAAACTTCCGAATCCTCGCGATTGTCACTCTTTGCAGATACGAGCCCACCCATGGTCACACGTCCAGTGTGGCCGACCGGACTGACATCCGTGAGACGCCGTTCGTGGGAGGGGAGTTCCCGGCTCCGCCCCGGCGGGGTCAACTGGCTTCGGGATGGCGTCCGGTGTCCGCGGCGAGCTTGAACTCCGCGCGCGGGTTCTCCAGCGATCCGAGCGAGACGATCTCGCGTTTGAACAGCCCGGACAGGATCCATTCGGCCAGCACCCGGGCCTTGCGGTTGAAGGTCGGCACCCGGCTGAGGTGGTAGACGCGGTGCATGAACCAGGCCGGATAGCCCTTCGCCTTGCGGCCGTAGAGGTGCGCGACGCCCCGGTGGAGGCCGAGGGAGGCCACGGAGCCGACGTACTTGTGCTCGTAGTCCGTGAGGGAGCGGCCGTCGAGCGAGGCGAGCAGGTTCTCGGCGAGGACCTTGGCCTGGCGGACGGCGTGCTGCGCGTTGGGGGCGCATACGGCGCCGGGCTCGGCGGCCGTGCGGTCCGGCACGGACGCGGCGTCCCCGGCGGCCCAGGCGTGCTCCACGCCGTCCACCTGGAGCGCGGCGGTGCAGGTGAGGCGGCCGCGGTCGTTCAGCGGGAGGTCGGTGGCCGCGAGGATGGGCGACGGTTTGACGCCCGCGGTCCACACGAGGGTGCGGGTGGGGAAGCGTGAGCCGTCACTCAGTACGGCGATCCGGTCCTGGCAGGAGTCGAGGCGGGTTTCCAGCCGTACGTCGATGTTGCGGCTGCGCAGCTCGCGGACCGCGTACGTGCCCATCTCCTCGCCGACCTCCGGGAGGATCCGGTTGGTGGCCTCGACGAGGATCCACTTCAGGTCCTCGGGCACGATGTTGTGGTAGTAGCGGACCGCGTACCGGGCCATGTCCTCCAGTTCGCCGAGGGCCTCGACGCCCGCGTACCCGCCGCCGACGAACACGAAGGTCAGCGCGGAGTCGCGGACGTCGGGGTCGCGGGTGGAGGACGCGATGTCGAGCTGTTCGAGGACGTGGTTGCGCAGCCCGATGGCCTCTTCGACGGTCTTGAAGCCGATGCCGGTCTCGGCGAGGCCGGGGACCGGGAGGGTGCGGGAGACGGATCCGGGCGCCAGCACCAGCTCGTCGTAGTGGACCTCGATCGAGCCGGTGCCCTCCTCCTCGGTGGCGAGGGTTCTGATGGTCGCGGTGCGTTTGCCGTGATGGATCGCGGTCGCCTCGCCGATGATGACCTGGCAGTCGCCGAGGACGCGCCGCAGCGGCACCACGACGTGGCGGGGCGAGATCGATCCGGCCGCGGCCTCCGGCAGGAACGGCTGGTAGGTCATATACGGCTCGGGGTCGACCACGATGACCTGTACGGCGCCGTGCCTCAGCTCCCGCTTGAGCTTCCGCTGGAGGCGCAGCGCGGTGTACATCCCGACGTAGCCGCCGCCGACAACGAGAATGCGCGCTGGTTCCTTCACCCTCCCATGAGGCATGCGCGACCGCGGTTTGTCCACAGCCCCGACGAATTGTGTGACCGGAGGTCCGGAGGTGCCCCGGGGCCGGGCCATGGTGCAGAGTGGGGAATAGCGCAGGTCAGGCCATGGTCACGGGGGCCGTGGCGGCCTGGGATGCGGGGTAAGGTGGCCTGGTGGTCCGGTTGGGGGACGGTCTGTCCCGACCTACCCTCTTCATTCTTGACCTGCGCTCAACTATGTTCGTACTTCGTCGGGGTTGTGACTGCCCCGACTGACAGGGCGGGGAGTCTCCGGGGGGAGACGTCATTACCGGGGGATCACTTATGCACCTTCAGGGTTCGTCATGGTCCGCAGCCGTCGCGTCCTCGGACGGAAACGGCGGCCGGAGCACTCCGCTGCGCGTGGACGCGCAGCGCAATCTGGAACACGTCCTGCGGGCGGCGCGCGAGGTCTTCGGTGAGCTGGGGTACGGGGCTCCGATGGAGGACGTCGCGCGGCGGGCGCGGGTCGGGGTGGGCACCGTCTACCGGCGGTTCCCCAGCAAGGACGTCCTCGTCCGCCGCATAGCGGAGGAGGAGACGGCGAGGCTGACCGATCAGGCCCGGGCGGCGCTCGGGCAGGAGAACGAGCCGTGGTCCGCGCTGGCCCGGTTCCTGCGCACCTCGGTGGCGTCCGGCGCGGGCCGGCTGCTGCCGCCGCAGGTGCTGCGGGTCGGGGTCGACGCGGAGCCGGAGATCCGGGTTCCGCAGCAGCGGCAGGTGGCGTTAGCCGGCCCGGCGCAGCCGGCCGGTGTGGTGCCGTCGGGCGGTGTGCTGCCGTCCGGTGGTGCGCTGCCGTCGGCCGGTGCCGCGCAGCCGGAGCTGCGGCTGGTCGAAGAGCCGGGCATTCCGCAGGACGATCCGGACGACGCGGGGGCGGCAGCGCTGCTCCAGGTCGTCGGGCAACTGGTGGAGCGGGCCCGGGCGGCGGGCGAGCTGCGGCCGGACGTCACGGTCGCCGATGTGCTGCTGGTGATCGCCACGGCCGCGCCGTCGCTGCCGGACGCGGCGCAGCAGGCCGCGGCGTCGGCCCGGCTGCTGGACATCCTGCTGGACGGGCTGCGGTCGCGGCCGGTGGGGTGACCGGGGGAGCCACCTTCTGGTCGATCTTCTGATCGGTTCCTGATCGGCTCCTGATCGGTTCCTGATCGATCCGTCCGCCGGGTGCGTACTGCCCGGCGGACGCCGACTCTCCAGGGATGCGGTCGGGGGCCTGGGCGCTCGGGTCAGCGGGCGGCCTCGGCGTCGGCCTCGGCTGGGGCCAGGACCTCGTCGAACAGGGCTATGGCCTCCTCGGCGGTCAGGGCCGTGGCCTGGTCGCGCAGTTTCCCGGCCGCGGCGGGGCCCAGCGCCGCGGCCGCCCGCGCCTCGGTCTCCCGGGTCTCCGCGAGCGCCAGCGGGGTGCGCGGCAACCGCCCGCGCCAGCCCCCGGCCGCACCCAGCAGCCGGACGGCGAGCCGTTCCTGTCCGTGCCGCACCAGGATGTGCGCGGCCGACTCCGCCTGCTGGGCGAGCAGCGCCTCCGTACAGCCCACCTCGATGCCCTTGCGCAGGGTGTCGCGCAGCATGCGCAGGCCGCCCCACGTATCGCCCTCCTCGGCGCTGATCCGGCCCTCCAGCCCCTGGAGCACGACCCAGAACAGCGGGGGCGGGGTCGCTTTCGCCGCCCGCCGCCGGGCGTCCTCGCAGCACGCTCGCGCCGCGGCCGGATCGCCGCGCAGCAGCTCGATGTGGCCGCGCAACGAACCGTTGAAGCCTTGGACGTCCAGGACGCCCCAGCGCTCGGCCTCCTGCTCGGACTGCTCCAGCAGCTTCACCGCGCCCTCGATGTCACCGGAGTTGAGGGCGAGGTCGGCCAGCCGGGTGATGAGGAACGGCACCTCGGTGTGCGCGCCGATCTCCCGGGCCAGCCGCTGCGCCTCCTCGAAGGCGGCCCGCGCCTCGGTGAGCCGCCCGCGCAGCGTGGCCATCTCGCCCCCGGCGCTCTCCACCTGGGCGAGCATCCAGCGGTCGCCGACGCGGGTGCTCAGCTCGCGCAGCTTGGCGTAGTCCGCTTCGGCGCGCCCCATGCCGCTCGACGTGTCGATGGAGAGGTGCATACGGAACATCAGCGCGACGCCGTGCGACCAGTCGTCGCCGTACTCGCGGCAGTTGACCACCGCCTCGCCCATCAGGGGGAGCACCGCGGTGTGACCGTCGAGGATGTACCCGGCGAACGGCCACAGCAGACCGGGGAAGCGGGCGCTGCGCGGGCCCGGATGGCTGTCGTAGGCGTCCCGGATGCGCTGGGCGGTCAGCCGCGTCCTGGGGTCCTTCATGTCCGGGCTGTGACCGGTGTCGGCGAGCATGAAGAACCGCAGCAGCCGCACGTCCATGGCGTGCCAGTAGCGGGTGACGGCGGGGTCGTCGCCGTCGATGCCGTCCGGGGCGGGCGGCGGGACGTCCACCGCCGGGCCGTCGTCCCCTTCGCCGCCCCCTTCGCCGTCCTGTGCGCCGTGCGGGCCACGGCCGAGGGACAGGGCCCGGTCGGCCCAGGCGGCACCCTCGTCGCGGTAGTTGCGCAGCCACCAGAACCAGCCCATCGCGAGGATGATCGCGAACGCGGTGTCCTCGTCGCGGGCGGTCAGGGAGCGGTGCAGGGCTGCCCGGATGTTGTCCAGGTCGGTCTCGACGCGGCGCAGCCAGGGCAGCTGTTCGGCGGAGCGCAGCCGCGGCTCGGCGGCGCGCGCGAAGTCCCGGAAGTGGGCGATGTGCCGGGCCGAGGCGGCGGCGTGGTCGGCCCGGGCGGCGGCGTCCTCGGCGGCGCGCTCGCTGACGTACTCGTGGATCGTCTCCAGCATGCGGTAGCGGGCCTCGCCCGCCGTCCCGCCCGCCGACCCGTCCGCCCCCTCGGCCGATTCCACCGCGGTCCGGGCACCCGGCGGGTGGTCCACGGCCAGCAGGGACTTGTCGGCCAGCGCCCCGAGCAGATCGAGCACCTCCAGGGGCGCGATGGGGGCGCCGGAGTGTGCGGGAGCGTGCGCGGGGGCGCATGCCCCGGCGCGTATGTCCTCACGCCCCGGCGCGTCCGCGCAGACCGCTTCCGCCGCGGCCAGTCCCCATCCGCCCGCGAAGACCGACACCCGGCGCAGCACGGTGCGTTCCCGCTCGTCCAGCAGGTCCCAGGACCAGTCGACCACCGCCCGCAGGGTCTGCTGGCGCGGCAGGGCGGTCCTGCTGCCGTTGGTCAGCAGGTGGAACCGGTCGTCGAGACGGTCGGCGATCTGCCGCGGGGTCAGCAGCCGCAGCCGGGCCGCGGCCAGCTCGATCGCCAGCGGCAGTCCGTCGAGGCGGCGGCAGATCTCCGCGACCGCCGCCGCCGTGTCCGGGTCCCCGGCCGGGTCGAAGCCCGGCCGTACGGTCGCGGCGCGCTCGGCGAACAGCTGGTGGGCGGGGGCGGGCGGCAGCGGTTCCACCGGCCGTACGGTCTCGCCGGGCACGCCCAGCGGCTCCCGGCTGGTGGCCAGCACGGTCACACCCGGGCAGCGCGCCAGCAGCGCCTCGGTGAGCCGGGCCACGGTGTCGATGACGTGCTCGCAGTTGTCGAGCAGGAGCAGCAGACGGCGGTCGGCGCAGTACTCGACCAAGCGCGTGGCCGGGTCGACGGGGTCCGCCCCGCCGGTCCGGCCTTCGAGCCCGGAGGCGAGCAGCGTCGTCTCGCGGCGGCCGACGGCACTCAGGACGGCCCCGGGTACGGCGGAGGAGTCGTCCAGTGAGGCGAGTTCGACCACCCAGACGCCGTCCGGGTAGGCGGCCGTCGCGGTCGCGGCGGTCTCCTCGGACAGCCGGGTCTTGCCGGAACCGCCCGGTCCGGTGAGCGTGACCAGCCGGGCGCGGTCAAGGTCCCTGCGGAGGGCGCCGATGTCGCTCTGGCGGCCGACGAAGCTGGTGAGGCGGGCCCGGAGGTTGCCGGGCGCCGCCGGGGGCGGGGCGGGGCGCGGCTCCCAGGCCGGGGCGCGGTCGCCGTCGGTGGCTCGGTACCGGCCACCGTCCCGGCCCCGGCCACCGTCCGGGTGGCGGTCCCGGCCACCGTGGCGGCCGCGATCCCGGCCCCGGTCGCCGTCCGGGTGGCGGTCCCGGCCACCGTGGCGGTCGCGATCCCGGCCCGGGGCGCGGTCGCGATCGTCGTCGGGGGCGCCGTACCGGTCGCGGTCACGGTCCGCGTAGCGGTCCTGGTCACCGCCCGCGTAGCCGTAGCGGTCCTGGTCACCGCCCGCGTAGCGGTCCCGGCCACCGCCCACGGCGCGGTCCCGGCCACCGCCCACGGCGCGGTCCTGGTCACCGTCCGCGGCGCGGTCGCGGTCACCGNCCNCGGCGCGGTCGCGGTCACCGCCCACGGCGCGGTCCCGGTCACCGTCCGCGGGGCGGTCCCGGCCACCGTCGCGATCACGATCCCGGCCCCGGTCGCCGTCCGGGTGGCGGTCCCGGCCACCGTGGCGGCCGCGATCCCGGCCCGGGGCGCGGTCGCGATCGTCGTCGGGGGCGCCGTACCGGTCGCGGTCACGGTCCGCGTAGCGGTCCTGGTCACCGCCCGCGTAGCCCGTCCGCGGGGCGTCCGACGGCCGGGGGCCCCGGCGGTGGCATGGCGCCCGCTGGCGGCGGCTCGCCCGCCAGCAGTTGCCGGTGCAGTTCCCGCAGCTCCGCCCCCGGGTCGGTGCCGAGCCGGTCGGCGAGGAGTTCGCGGACCTCCTCGTACGCGGCCAGGGCGTCGGCCGAGTGCCCGGCGGCCCGCAGCGCGCGGATCAGCTGCGCATGGAACGTTTCGTCGAGCGGATGGTCCGCGACCAGCTCGCGCAGCTCCGGAACGACGTCCGCCGGGCGGTCGCAGGCGAGGTCGGCGTCGATCCGGCGGTGCAGCGCCGCCAGCCTCAGCGCCTCGGGGCGGGCGGCGGCCACGTCCCGCTCCGGCAGATCGGCGAGCGCCGGTCCGCGCCACAGCGCGAGCGCCCGCCGGAGCGTGGCGGCGGCCGTGTGCGGGTCACCGGCGTCGAGGGCGCGCATGCCGTCGTCGGCCAGCCGCTCGAAGTGCAGCAGGTCGACGTCGTCCCGGGGCGCGGCGGTCGCGAGCCGGTAGCCGCCGGGCGAGGAGACCACGGCCTCCCGTCCGATCGCCCGCCGCAACCGGCCCACCAGCGCCTGGAGCGCGGCGGGCGCGTCGTGCGGCGGGTCGGTGGCCCACACCTCGTCGATGAGGACGTCGACGGGTATGGGTCCGGGACGTGCGGCACGCAGGGCGAGCACGGCGAGCAGCGCGCGGATCCGGGGGCCGCCGAGGGACAGCGGGTTCCCCTGTTCGTCGCGCGCTTCGGTGGTGCCGAGGATGAGATACCGCACGGCGGCCATTCTCCTAGGTTCGCCGTGGAAGGGGGCACTCCGCCGCGTGCGGGTCGCACACCCGAACGACCGCGCGGCACGCCGCCGCGCGCGCCCCCGGCCCCGCCCCATGGGCCATCACAGCGCAGCCCGCCACAGCACGGGCCGTCACACCACAGGCCGTCACAGCGTGGGCCGGGGCACCACTCCGCCCGCCACCGCGCGCTGGCGGGGGGCTGCCGTGCCGGTCCAGCAGGTGCCGCGGCGGGCCAGGAGGCGGCGTAGCCACACCTCGGTGGAGACCAGTTCGGCCAGGCCGTCCAGGGGCAGCCGTTCGCCTTCGGACGCCGCGCGCAGCGCCTTGCGGACGACGCGGGCCTCGATGAGCCCGGCGTCGGCCAGCAGCGGCGCGTCGAAGAGGGTGACGAGGTCGCCGAGCCAGGTGCGCAGGCCCGCCCGTACGGAGGCGGCGTGCGCGGCGTGGGAGGTGGCGCCCCAGCCGGTGGGGAGGTCGCGGATGCCCGCTCCGGCGAGGACCGTCCGCAGGACGGAGGCACGCGCTCCGGGCTGGACGCGCAGGGCTTCGGGGAGCGCGCGGCAGGCCCGTACGACCTGGTTGTCGAGGAAGGGTGCGTGCAGGCGCTGGCTGCGCACCTCCGCGGCCTGTTCGAAGACGCGGTGGTCGGCGGCGTAGCGGGCGAGGGCGGCGTCGGCGCGGCGTTCGCCGGGGCGGCGCAGGAAAACCGGGCGCAGCGCGGCCTCTTCGAGGCGGACGGACACCTCGGCGAGGGCTTCCCCGGTGAGCCAGCGGGCGGCGGGCCCTGGACGGCACCAGGCGAGCGAGGCGAGGGAGGCGGAGACGGCTCCGGCGGCCACGCCCGCGCCGTCGTCGCTGAAGCGGCGCTCCAGGAGGCGCGCGGCGGCTTCCTGCACGCCGTCCCGGTAGGAGGTGCGGGCCAGTCGGCGGGCGGCGCGGTAGACGGTGAAGGGGACGAAGAAGGAGTGGGCGTTGGGCCCGTCGGCCTTGGCGAGGGCGGTGGCGGGGCGCAGCAGATGGCGTCTGCGGCGGTCGAGCAGCAGGTCGGCGAGGCGGGCCGGGTGGGCGTCGAGCACCTGGCGGGCCCCGTGGCCGACGAAGTGGTCGGCGCTGCCCGCGGCGAGGCGGCGCCGGTGGCGTTCGGCGATGACGAGGGAGGGGCCGGGTTCGTCGGTGAGTGCGCCGATGTCGAGGGCGGCGTACGGGAGGGCCTCCTCGCCCCCGGCGACGACCACGTGGTGCAGCCGGGGGTTGGCGGCGATGGCGCCAGCGCGTTCCAGTTCGGCTTCGCGGCTGCGGGCGCCGCCGGTGGTGGCGAGGTCGTTGAAGGTGACGGCGAGCAGGCGTTCACCGGCTTCGGTGCCGTGGCCGACGAGGGTGCCGGGCATGCCGGGGAGACCGGCGGCGAGCAGCGCGAGCGTGGCGGAGGCGCTGCCTCCGGACAGGTCGGCGCCGATGCCGGGGGCCGGTGCGCCGCGCGCGGCGCGGCGTTCGGCGGGGCCCATGCCGGGGACGGGTCCTGGGTCGAGTCCGTCGGTGGCGGGGGCGTGGCGGGGTGCGGTGAGGCGGGCGCGTACGGCTTCCAGCAGGGCGTCCCGTACGCCCTCCACGGCGGTGTCCTGCTCCAGCGGGGGCGCGGCGACGGCGAGCGAGGCGGTGGGCTCGTAGCCGGTGATGTCGCGGGCGCCGTCGCGCAGGACGAGGGCGTGTCCGGGCGGCACCCGTTTGACGCCCATGTAGGGCGTGCCGTCGCCGACGGCCTCCGGGGAGTCGGGGCAGGCGAGCAGCGCCCCGAGGTGGCTGACGTCGAGCTGCGCCTCGATGAGGTCGGCGAGCGGGAGCGCGGCGGTGGCGTACGCGGTACCGCCGTCCCAGTCGGTGTGGAAGACGGGCCGGGCACCGGCCAGGTCACCGGCGATGGTGATGCGGCGGCCGACCTGCGCGACGGCGGTGTAGCTGCCGGGCCAGGCGGTGAGGTGGCGCAGGGCGCCGCCGCGCGCGGCGAACAGTCCGACCCGCAGCTCCTCGTCGGTGGCGCCGCAGCAGCCGAAGACGGCGAGCCGGGTGAAGGGGTCGGCCTGGACGACGCGCACCTCGTCGGGCCGCCAGTCGCCGACCGCCCACAGCGGATCGGGGTCGGACCACAGGAGTTGGGCACCGACCGGCTGGATCGCACGGCCTTCCGGGGGGACCGGGCCGGATGCGGTACTGCTCCACCCCACCAACCACCGCATCGCCGCCTCCACAGGCTGTGGGCATCCAGGGCATCCAAGAAGTAGGTGCCATCATGCACAGCTTGTTGACGGTTTCGACATCGAACCGGACAACTACGTGGATCTCTTGGATGTCCCTTGACCGCAGATGACCGCGGGAATCCCAGGAGTTGATCACACCGTGCGGCCCCCGCGGGCAGGCGTTCGCAGGAAGCCCGGGAGGGAACCGTCACCCGTCACGACGCACCGTTCCGTCGTGGCCCATGCTGCCACGACTGGGGCGCACAACAGCGCAAGGACGCCGACGCGTGTGCGGGAAGAGGCCGACGCGCATACGGGACGACGCCGATGCGCATACGGGACGATGCCGATGCGCATACGGGACGATGCCGATGCGTATACGAGAAGACGCCGATGCGTACGACGAGAAGGCATGGCCGCGCGGACGAGCAGCCATCGCCCCGTATACGAGGAGACGTCAACGCGGCTACGGGAAAAGGGGCTTCCCGCGCCGGGCCTCCCCCTCCCCGGCCCGCCGCGGGAGCCCGGCCCTGACAGGCGAAATCCGGCCAAGTTCGCCGTGGCGCGCTCGGCGGTCTTGCGGATGCCCCGCCATCCCCCGGACCGCCACGCGCCGTTCGCCGCCGATCGCCGCCGATCGCCTCCATGGCTTCCCAACACGACAGTCCGGGAGGCGGCTTCCGCCTCCCGGACCGTTCCGCCACCCGCGGGGAATGAGGCGGCGGCGTCCCCCAGCCCACTGGATCCAGTACAGCGGGCCGACCCACGCAGGTCCCATCGAAACGTTATCGCCGGGACTGAGACAGAGCGCACACACGGGCGCACAGCCACACACACCGGGAGCACGCGTCACGCCCCGCACGCCCGTTCGTACAAGAATCTCGCCATCCGGGACACCACCTCTTAACGGTCGGGATGCGGCGAACTACGCTGGGTTTACGAATGCCCCGCGCCTATGCCGGGGCGGCCGTCGGTGCTGTCGAGGGGTGCGCATGTCCAGGGAGCCACGCGGGCCGAACGAGAAGCTCGGCACCGTTCTCGCCCTCGCTGGGATCAGCAATGCCGGGCTCGCGCGCAGAGTCAACGACCTCGGCGCCCAGCGTGGCCTGACCCTTCGCTACGACAAGACGTCCGTAGCGCGTTGGGTGTCCAAGGGCATGGTGCCCCAAGGCGCCGCGCCCCATCTGATTGCTGCCGCTATCGGGAGCAAACTCGGCCGCCCCGTCCCACTCCATGAGATCGGCCTCGCCGACGCCGATCCGGCCCCCGAGGTCGGACTCGCGTTCCCGCGCGACATCGGCCAGGCCGTCCGCTCCGCGACCGAGCTGTACCGGCTTGATCTCGCGGGTCGGCGTGGCGGGGTGGGTATTTGGCAGAGCCTCGCCGGGTCCTTCGCGGTCAGCGCGTACGCCACGCCCGCCTCCCGCTGGCTCATATCCCCGGCCGACACCTCGGTCGCGCGCGGGCCCGAGGACGCCGAGGACGCGGCCGCCGGTGCGGGCGCGAGCGGTACGGGCGGCAGCGGTGCCGACGCCTTACCGCAGCGCGTCGGCCACAGCGACGTCACCAAGCTGCGCGAGGCCGCCGAGGACGCGCGCCGCTGGGACTCCAAGTACGGCGGCGGCGACTGGCGTTCCTCCATGGTCCCCGAATGCCTCCGGGTCGACGCGGCACCGCTACTGCTCGGCTCGTACAGCGACGAGGTCGGCCGCTCCCTCTTCGGCGCCACCGCCGAACTGACCCGGCTCGCGGGCTGGATGGCCTTCGACACCGGCCAGCAGGAGGCCGCACAGCGCTACTACATCCAGGCGCTGCGCCTCGCCCGCGCCGCCGCCGACGTCCCGCTCGGCGGCTACGTACTGGCGTCGATGAGCCTCCAGGCCACCTACCGCGGCTTCGCCGACGAGGGCGTGGACCTCGCCCAGGCCGCCCTGGAGCGCAACCGCGGCCTGGCCACCGCCCGCACCATGAGCTTCTTCCGGCTGGTCGAGGCGCGCGCCCAGGCCAAGTCCGGGGACGGCCCGGCCTGCGGGGCGGCGCTGAAGTCCGCCGAGGGCTGGCTGGAGCGGTCCCGGGCGGGCGACCCCGACCCGTCCTGGCTCGACTTCTACAGCCACGAGCGGTTCGCCGCCGACGCCGCCGAGTGCTACCGCGACCTGCGGCTGCCGCGCCAGGTGCGGCGCTTCACCGAGCAGGCGCTGGCCCGGCCGACGGAGGAGTTCGTACGGTCCCACGGGCTGCGGCTCGTCGTCTCCGCCGTGGCCGAACTGGAGTCCGGCAACCTGGACGCGGCGTGCGCGGCGGGCGCCCGGGCCGTGGAGGTCGCCAACCGCATCTCTTCCGCACGTACCACGGAGTACGTACGCGATCTGATGCACCGGCTGGAGGCGTACCGGGACGAACCGCGGGTGGCCGAGCTGCGGGAGCGGGCCCGGCCGCTGCTGGTGGCGCCGGCGTGAGGGGCTCACCGTGGTGACGGCCGGGCGTCGGGCCCGGTACCGGGTGTCGGGCCCGGCATCGGGTGTCGGGCCCGGCATCGGGTGTCGGGCCCGGCATCGGTGACGGCTCGGTATCGGTGACGGCCCGTTATCCGTGACGGCTCTCGGTATCGGTGACGGCCTGGTGTCGGTGACCCTGGCGTGAGCTTCGGGCAAAGCCCGCGTGATCTTCACGCACCCGTCCGGATCCCAGGCGCCGCATGGGTTTCGGGCCGCTGTCAGTGGCGCAGGTCATGATAGGGATCGACGGTGGGGCGACCGGACGGTTGTGGTGGCGCGTGGGGAGGTGCATGGCGTGGCGGCGGTGGACTGCGACGTGCTGGTGATCGGGGGCGGGATCGTCGGCATGTCGACGGCGTATGCGATCACGCGCGCCGCGCCCGGCACCCGCGTGACCGTGCTGGAGAAGGAGGCGGGCCCGGCCCGCCACCAGACCGGGCGGAACAGCGGAGTGATCCACAGCGGGATCTACTACCGACCGGGCTCGCTGAAGGCTCGGTTCGCGGTGCGCGGCGCGGCGGAGATGGTGAAGTTCTGCGCGGAGTACGACATCCCCCATGAGGTCACGGGCAAGCTCATCGTCGCCACCGAGCGCTCCGAGCTGCCGCGGCTGCACGCCCTGGTCCAGCGCGGCCGGGAGAACGGGATCCCGGTGCGCGAGCTGGGCCCCGCCCAGATAGCGGAGTACGAGCCGTGGGTGCGCGGGCTCGCCGCGATCCACGTCGGCACGACGGGCGTGTGCGACTTCGGGGCGGTGGCCGCGCAGCTGGCCCGGCTGGCGCGGGACGCGGGAGCGTCCGTGCGGTACGGGGCGGGAGTGACCCGCATCGGCCGGCGCCCCACCGCGGTCGCGGTCCGCACGGCGGACGGCACGGTGCTGCGGGCGCGGGCCCTGGTCAACTGCGCGGGGCTCGAGTGCGACAGCGTGGCGCGGCTGGCGGGCGACGACCCGGGCATGCGGATCGTGCCCTTCCGCGGTGAGTACTTCGAGCTGGCGCCGTCGCGTACGTCGCTGGTCAACGGCCTGGTCTACCCGGTGCCCGACCCCGCGTTCCCGTTCCTCGGCGTCCACCTGACCCGCGGCATCGACGGCGGCGTCCACATCGGGCCCAACGCGGTGCCCGCCCTCGCCCGCGAGGGATACGCCTGGCACACCGTCCGCCCCCGCGAGCTGGCCGGGACGCTGGCGTACCCGGGCTCCTGGCGGATAGCCCGCCGCCACTGGCGGTACGGGGCGGGCGAGCTGCGCCGCTCCCTGTCCAAGCGCGCCTTCACCGACGCCGTCCGCCGACTGCTGCCGGACGTGACGCCCGACGACCTGATAGCCGCCCCGGCCGGGGTGCGCGCCCAGGCGGTGCTGCCGGACGGCACGCTCGTGGACGACTTCCTGATCTCGCAGTCGCCCCGCGTCGTCCACGTCCTCAACGCCCCCTCCCCCGCCGCCACGGCCTCCCTCCCCATCGGCCGCGAGGTGGCCCGGCGAGTCCTGGAGACGCTGTGAGCGGCCTCACGACGGCCGTCGGCCGGTAGGGGTCGGCAAGCCGCTGCTGCTGCCCGTCCGCGTCAGCAACTGGTACGGCGATGACGGCACCGCGGCGGGCGTCGGTATGCGGGCGCGCCAGGCGTCGGCGCCGACAGCCCCGGCCCCTGGCCTCCCGGGGGCAGACCGGCCACGACCGGCGGCCCGCGACCGCCGCGGGGCCGACCGCGATACCGGACCGCGGCTCCACACCGCGGCGCCGACCGGGGGTGCGGGGACAGAGCCCCCGAAGGGGGTCTGGGGCGCACCCAGCCGGGGCGTGCCCGGGGGCACAGCCGGGGGTCTGGGGCGCACCCAGCCGGGGCGTGCCCGGGGGTACAGCCGGGGTCTGGGGCGCAGCCCCAGCCGGGGCGTGCCCGGGGGCACAGCGCCAGCCGAGTCCAGGGTGCGCAGCCCCAGCCGAGGCCCGGGGGCGCAGCCCCCAAAGGGGGCCCGGGGGCGCAGCCCCCGGTTTCGGGAAGGGGCGGGGTGGGGGAAAGACCCCGGCTCAGCCGCCAGCACCTCGCCCTCAGCCCGTACACCACGGGCGGCCCACCACTTGGGGCGTCACGCCGCCCCCGTACGCCCGGGGCCCGCCCACACCGGGGCACCCCAGGCGGGCCCGCCAGTGGGCCCACCCCCGCCCGTAGAATCGGAAGCACTGTGTCCGAGAACTCCACCGCCCCCGATTCCCATGCGGAGCGCGACCGCACCGTGCCCGGCCCCGACGCCGCACCCGCCCGCGACCGCGGTGAGCCGCGGTTCCCCGGCGGGCCCGCCGCCGATCCGGCCGGGTCGCACCATGAGCGCCGCATCCGTTCCTTCCGCCCCCGCCGCGGCCGGGTGACCGTCGGCCAGGGCGAGGCACTGCGCCGCCTGTGGCCGCAGTGGGGGCTGGACATCGACGGGCTGCACCGCATCGACCTCGGCGAGCTCTTCGGCGACCCGGACCTCCCCGTCGTCCTGGAGATCGGCTTCGGCATGGGCGAGGCCACCGCGCAGATGGCCGCCGCCGACCCCGGCACCGGCATCCTCGCCGTCGACGTCCACACCCCCGGCCAGGGCAATCTGCTCGCCCTCGCGGAGCGCGACGGACTGTCCAACGTCCGCGTGGCCAACGGCGACGCGATCATCCTGCTGCGCGAGATGCTGGCGCCCGCCGCCCTCGCCGGGCTGCGCGTCTACTTCCCGGATCCTTGGCCCAAGAAGCGGCACCACAAGCGCCGACTGCTCCAGCCCGAGTTCGTCGAGCTGGCCGCCACCCGGCTGCGCCCCGGCGCGCTGCTGCACTGCGCGACCGACTGGGAGCCGTACGCGGAGCAGATGCTGGAGGTCCTGACCGCCAGCCCGTCGTTCGACAACACCGAGCCCGACGGCGGCTACGCCCCGCGCCCGGACTTCCGTCCGCTCACCAAGTTCGAGTCCCAGGGGCTGGACAAGGGGCATATCGTCCACGACCTGATCTTCCGCCGCAACGAGGCATAACACCCCTACGCACATGGGGATAATCACGCGGTCGGCCACTCCCCCGTTCGTTAGGGTCGGTTGAGTGCATCAGTCCCCGTCCCCCCACCAGCCGCCGGATCCGCCGGTCACGCCGTACGACCAGCAGCCGTGGTTCGACGGCGCGACTGTTCCGGGAGGCTGGCCACCGCACCCGGGGCACCCGGGGCCATGGGGCAGAACGAGCCGTCTCAGCCGCCTGTGGGACAACAAGGCCCTGCGCGCCACCGCGCTCATCGGACTGCTGTCGCTCTCCGGCCTGGTCATCCTGGCGCTCGTACGCGAGCAAACCGGCACCAAGGGCTTCCTGGTGGGCCTCGGCCTCGCCGTACTGCCCGTACCGCTGATCATCTCGGTCTTCCGCTGGCTGGACCGCGTCGACCCGAAACCCTGGCGGAACCTGATCTTCGCCTTCGCCTGGGGCGCATGTGCCGCGACGCTCGTCGCGCTCATCGCGAACGGCTTCGCGACCGAATGGCTCATGACGACCATCGCGGACTCCTCGTCCCCGGGCGGCCGCGCCGACGCCGACACCTGGGGGGCCACCCTCATCGCGCCGTTCGTGGAGGAGAGCGCCAAGGCGGCCGCGGTCCTCCTCCTCTTCGTGTTCCGACGACGCGACTTCAACGGCATCGTGGACGGCGTCGTCGTCGCCGGAATCACGGCCACCGGTTTCGCCTTCACCGAGAACATCCTCTATCTCGGCTCGGCATTCGTCAGCGACCAGGAGTTCGGCTACTCGGGCATCCGGTCCACCACCGCCGCGACGTTCTTCATCCGCGCGGTGATGTCCCCCTTCGCGCACCCCCTGTTCACCGCCATGACCGGCGTCGGCTTCGGCCTGGCCGCCGCGGCCGCCCGGCACCAGCGCGTCCGCCGCGTCCTGCTGCCGATCGCGGCGCTGCTCGCCGCAATGGTCCTCCACGGCCTCTGGAACGGCTCGTCCACCCTCGGCGGCTACGGCTTCATCATCGTCTACGCCGCGTTCATGGTCCCCGTCTTCGGGCTGCTGACCTGGCTCACCATCTGGTCCCGCACCAACGAGCTGCGCACCGTGCGCGAGCAGCTCACCACCTACCAGGCAGCCGGGTGGCTCACCCCGCCCGAACCGATCGCGCTGTCCTCGATGCGCGCCCGCGGCATCGCCCGCGACCTCGCCCGCCGCAGCCAGGGCTCGGCGGCGGCCCGCACGGTCGGCGAGTACATCGCCTCCGCGACCTCCCTCGCCTTCCTCCGCCGCCGCGCGCACCGGGGCACGGCGGGTCCGGACTTCACCACCCGCGAGCGGGAACTCCTCGACCGCCTGTGGGAACGCCGCGAGACCGCCCAGCCGGCCCTGGCCCACGCGGCCCTCTCCCTCCCCCTCCCCTACCCGGGCCCACCCCAGGGCCCGCTCCCCCCGCCGTACTGGCCGACCCCGCCGTACGGGGGCTACGGATACGGCTACCGGGCCCCCGCCCCGGGATACGGCCACGGCCCGGGATACGGCACGCCGGGCCCCGGGTACGGCCCGCCGGGCCCCCAGCCACCCCAAGCCCAACGAACCCCGCACCCGACGTACGCACCCCAGCCACCGTCGGCCTTGCATCCCGCCCCGGTCCCGTACGGCCCCGCAGGACCGCGATCCGACCGGTAGCTTTCCCCATCTTCCCTGGCGACTGCCCCGGTCTCCCGTATCGGGCTGCCCCCTCAGCCTCGCTGCTACGGTCGCGTGTATGACGCTCTCGGTCTCCACGAGTCAGGCTGTTGATCTACGAGTGCAGCCGGTTGACGAGGTTCTTGACCGCGTCGGGCGGTCTCTCCAGGTGCGCTTGCTCAGGGACACGGTGGTGCGCAAACGTCGATCTGTGGGAGCCCGGACGGATCGCGACACCTGGGTCCGGGTCGAGCGGCGTCTCCTGGACAAGATCACCGACCAAGGCTGGAACGGCACCGAGTGTGCCGCCCGTTTGGAAGGCGTCTCTCAGCCGACCTGGCAGGGATGCCTGGTCTGGCGGGAAGCGGACGGGCCGGTGATGTGGCGGGCCGACGAAACCGACCTCCTGCCGGATGCTCCCGTCGGAAGCGCCGTCTTGAGTGAAGTCCCGGAACTGCCAGATGAGTGGTGGGAGGCATTGAACACCTCGCTGGACGCACTGGCGGCTCACAAGACGAGGCGAGTGGCCACGCCGGACACCGACACCGTCACCCAGGAATTGGTCACCGAATCCATCCGAGCTGTCTTCGCCGACGACTTCGATACGACCGTCCAGCGATGGGTACCGGCCCACGCGGACCTGAACTGGGCCAACGTGACGGCTCCGGTCTTCAGCCTCTTCGACTGGGAGGACTGGGGCAACGCACCGCAGGGGCTGGACTCCGCCTCACTGTGGGCGAGCTCGCTTGCCACCCCCGCTCTGGCCGATCGCGTACGGCACGAGCGTCAGCGCGACTTCGAGAGCCGGGACGGCAAGCTGATGACGTTGTTCGTCTGCTCGAAGATCCTCGGGCCGTACGCGCATCCGGAGGACCCTCGGCTGGAACCCGCGCGGCGCATGGCCGAGCAGGTCATCGAGGAGCTTCAGGCAGGCTGATCGCGCAAACGTGTGCGAAGGAGACTTCGGTACTCCTGGATGGTCCGCTCCTCGACCTCCCCGGTCAGGGCACCGACGAGCTCGCCCAGATGGGCCGGTTCATCAGTGCCCACGGCAACGGCGTCGACTCGCGGGAGGTGATAGGCGGCCCGGAAGGCTGCCTGCACGCGGGAGAGACGACCGCTGTCCCGTAGGAACACGCGCGGGTCGATCCTGGCCCATACCGGCGCGCTCGCGCTCCCTCCGAAGGGGCTCATCCCCCACACCGCACCGTCGCGCAGGTTCCATGCCTTGATGAGAGCGTCAGAGGCATCGAGTGTTCTGACTCCGACCAGCAGGCCAGCGCGGACCATGAGGACCGACGGTCTCGGTGAGGTCGGGTCGATCAGGTCCAGCAGCGGTGATGGATCCCAGGAGGCAATGCCCCAGGCGGCACACACCCCTTTCGCCGCAGCGTCGTCGAGGGCGGCGCACGCCCGCGCCAGCACGTCCCGGTCATGAGGGGCGGCCCCGCGGAGCGAGTGTTCCGGGTTGTGCAGGAACACCAGGTCAGGCTCCCGCCCGAGGTCGTCGGCCGCCTGTTCCACAGCCGTACGCAGCCGTACGGGGTTCAGGGAGTGCTCCCCGCCGTTCCTCCCCGGGAAGTACCCGATCTTCGTGGACACCGTGAACATCGGCAGCAGGTCACCGGCTGTCCGCGCCAGAATCCGATGCGAGTGGAAGCCGAGGTAGTTGGTGCTGGTGTCGAGTGCGGTGACACCAAGATCAAGCGCTCCAGTCAGGAGACGGCGTTCGTGACGAGACCGGTGTAGCCCGAGGACAACTCGGGCGTCAGCACCGCGCACAGCTCCTCCTCAACCAGGATTTCGGCGAGCTCCGTCACGTCCGCGCCGACGACGGCCGCGGCCCGCTCCAGCGGGACCGGCCTGCCGCTCAGCAGCAGCCGCAGCGCGGGCAGGGCCTTGGCCGTGAGGGTGAGCTTCTTCCCCGCAGCCACGACCTCGACGGTCTCCCCCTTCTCCACAACGCGGGGAGGGAAGTGGGTGGTGCACACCACGGCGTCGAGCGGCCCGAGAATGTCGAGGTACGGCACGTGACGTGGCAGCGTCGTCTCCTGCTCGTACGCGGTCAGGAAGTCGGTCGGGGAACGCTCGCCGACCAGCGCCGTGGCGGCCTCGATCAGGGCTTCGTTGTCGGGGCCGTGCCGACGGTCCAAGTCGTGCCGGAAGATCTCGCGTTCGCGGCCCCAGTCGGCCAGCCAGGCGAGCCAGCTCGCTCCGGTGCGTTTGGTGATGCCGAACGTGACGTGAAGGCTCTTTCCCGAGCCGCTGCCGGTCCGGGTCGCCTGATGCCAGTGCCCTCGGGGAATGTGCATGACGTCACCGGCCTTCAGGGGCCCGGACCAGAGGATCTCGCCGCTCGGGGTGTCGTTGGGGTCGGCGTCCCGGTACATGGGGACCGCCCGCGAAGTCGAGCGCACCTCCCACTCCTTCTCACCCGCAAGCTGCACGATCACGACATCGTGGTCGTCCCAGTGCAAGGGGAAGCCTGCGGCGTCGTTCGTGGTCAGATACGCGTTGACCTGTACGCGCTCGTGGGACCACCACTGCAACGCCCGGCACGCGGCCTCCATCGTCGGATCGAAGACGTTGGCCTGGTCGAGGATGAGCGTCGCACCTTCCTGCAAGAGCCTCCCGAGGCTGCGCATGTTGACCATGGGGATGCTCTGGCCCCGAGGGCTGACGCTGTCGGTGTAGTAGACGGCCGGGTGCACCTCCTCGCCCTTCTGGAAGCATCGGAACTGCGGGCGGTTGAGGCTCCTGCGCATCGCTATGTCGAGCAGACGGTTCGGGCTCAGGAGGCGGGAGACGAGGGCGAGGTCGTCCATGCTTCCCCGTGCGAAGCCCTTGCCCAGCTCTTCCGCACCGCTCCATCCGAGTGCTGTCTCGATCGCGCTGATCAATCGATGTTCCATCGCTGCGTCCTCCATGGGTTCGACCACGTGATGCGGACGCGGCGGGGCCGGCACGACCAGTCGTATCGGCCCCACCGCTTGGTGCCTACTCGCTGTCGTGCAGGTTGCCGTCGCCGCCCGGCCACGGCGAGTCGCCGGAGCTTCCGGCGTTGTCGGACCGGAGGCTGTCGTACCGATCGTGGACGGCGGTCAGCTCTTCGACCGCCACCAGGAGGCCGCTCCGGACCGGAGGCGGTGTCGCGTGCTCTGCCACCTCGTACTCCTTCCTCTTGGGTTTCTCCCGCCAGGGCTCCGGCGAGAGGTCGTGGCCGCCCCACGACCGTGGGAGTAGTGGGAGTCCGTGGGGCGGCGGTCATGGGGAGGGCAGCGCGGACAGCAGGCGCCGATGTGGGAAGCACGATCTCCGCCCATACACGCTTGGGCTCGTGGACGGCTGGTACTCAGTCAACGGCCCCAGTGCGCACGTCGGAACGTTTCCAGGGGGTTTCTCCTGAGGACGCCCTCCCCGTACGTGGACACGTGAAGTAGCCTCCCCACTACGTCGCGAGGGGATGACGGGAGTGATGACGTGCTTGGTGAGCCGTTAGCAGCCCATCCGCTGAGCTTCGTCCGCCAGTCCCGCGGGTGGGGGAAGGCCGAATTCGCCCGGCTCATGCAGGCTCACGGCAGGTCGCTAGGGCTCCCGTTGGCGACCAACCGGACGACCGTCTGGAAGTGGGAGCAGGGACAGGAGCCGGACGCGGATGCCCAGCGCGTACTCGCCGACCTCCTGCGCGTTCCCTACGAACAGGCG
The DNA here is from genome assembly GCF_052851135.1 of Streptomyces sp. BRA346. Lineage (NCBI taxonomy): Bacteria > Bacillati > Actinomycetota > Actinomycetes > Kitasatosporales > Streptomycetaceae > Streptomyces > Streptomyces sp. BRA346. Next base: position 24,328 of record NZ_JAIWIH010000044.1, read on the forward strand.
CGCGCGGAAGGATGGCCGCGATGGCTTCCCGTTTGGGAAGTGACAGGGCTTACCGCCCCATGGACCGAGGCCGGCACGGTCGAAGCGTTGTCCGATCTGGTGGGGAGTGGCCGCATGGATCGCCGTGGCTTTCTCACCATCACCGGCACCGCCTTGACCGGACTCGCGGCGAGCTGGGTGGACGCGCCCTCCGCCTTCGCCTCGGCACTCAACGGCGATCGGGTCACCGACACGATGGTCTCGACGATCGAGCAACGCATCAGCACGCTCCGCACGCTCGACGACCAGCTCGGCGGCGCCCGGCTCCTGGAGCAAGCACGTGGCGATCTCGCTCTGGTCACCGGTCTCCTCAGCGCCGGCCGATACACCGACAGGATCCGTGTCCGCCTGTACGCGCTGGCAGCCCGGGTGTCGCATCTGACTGGGTGGATGGCCTACGACGCCGGTCTGCGGTCCGTCGGCCAACGCTATTACGTCGGGGCCCTGCGCAGCGCACGTACCGCAGGGGACGATGCCTTCGGCGCCTTCATCCTCGCGGAGATGGGGGTGCATGTCTCCGAGGCCGGACGCAGCGCCGAGCGGGTCGACCTCATCTCGACCGCCATCGACAACGCTCCCCGCTCGCTGTCACCCTGCACTCAGACCTTCCTCTACCTGCACAAGGCCGAGGCGCTGTCGCGCGACGGGGACCACCGCATGGCGGGCAGGGCGCTCAACCGCGCCGCTTCCCACTGGGAGCACCACGCGGAGGAGGAGAACCCGGACTGGCTCGACTGGTTCACCGAGGCACAACTGAAGTCGACGGAAGGCAAGGTCCTCCTGCGCTCCGGGGAGGTAGAGCGCGCAACGAGTTCCCTGGAGACCTCCGTGAAGAGCGCGGCTCCGCGGGACAAGGCCGTACGGTCCAGCCGCCTGGCTGAGGCACGGCTCGCCGGTGGTGACCTGGAGGGGGCGCTGGACGCCGCCAACTTCGGCGCCCGGCTCCTGGAGGACAGCGTCAGCTCCGTACGGGCTCTGGACCGCTTGAAGGAGTTCTCCGCGGGGCTCGAACCGCACAGGTCCGTCGCCTCTGTCCGTGAGTTCCGCGATCGCCTTCAGGCGCTGCCCGTCGCAGCCTGATAGGTACTGCTCGGGACACCGAGGTCGAGTTCGCCCCACCGGGGAGATCAGCCAAACTGCCAGGATGAGCGGCATGACGACGATCAACGGTGAGGTGGCACCCGGATTCGAACCGGTGCGTGAGGCGTTCAAGGCGAACTTCGTCCGGCACGGGGATATCGGCGCGGCCGTGTGCGTGTACCAGCACGGCCAGCCTGTTGTGGACCTGTGGGGTAGCGTCGCTGATCCCGAAATCGGTCGTCCGTGGACACGGGACACATTGCAACTGGTCTACTCGGCGACCAAGGGAGCCACCACGACCGCGGTGCACATGCTGGCCGAACGCGGCGAGCTGGACCTGGACGCGCCGGTGGCAAAGTACTGGCCGGAGTTCGCCGCGAACGGCAAGGCAGACATTCCCGTGCGCTGGCTCCTGTCCCACCAAGCCGGCTTGGTCGCGCTGGATCAGCCGGTACCGCTGAAGGAGGCGTTGGCCTGGCATCCGATGGCGGCAGCACTGGCCGCTCAGCGCCCCCTGTGGACTCCTGGCACGGCTCACGGGTACCACGGGCGGACCTGGGGCTGGCTGGTCGGCGAGGTGATCCGCCGAGTATCCGGCCGCTCACCGGGCCGCTTCTTCGCCGACGAGATCGCGGCCCCTCTCGGGCTGGACTTCTTCATCGGCTTGCCCGTGGACCAACGCGACCGGGTCAGCCGCATGATGTACCAGCGACCGGAGGTCGACCTCACCACCGTGCCCGCCGAGTCACTCCCCAAGGAACTCCGCGAAATGGTCGCCGCTTGGAAAGACCCGAACTCATTCAGCAACAGGGCGTACGCGGTGACCGATCCACCCGAGATCGACTTCGACTCACCGGAGGTGCAAGCCGCGGAACTCCCGGGCTCCAACGGCATCGGCACGGCCCGCGGACTGGCGCGCATGTACGCCGCGCTGATCGGCGAGGTGGACGGCGTGCGCCTGCTCACCCCGGCAACCCTGGCGTCGGCGACCAAGGAGCAGGCCAGTGGGAAGGACCAGGTGATGCTGATCCCGAGCCGGTTCAGCGCTGGGTACATGCTGTCCGCCGAGACCAACCCCATGACCGGCCCAAACGCCTTCGGCCACACCGGCCGAGGCGGCTCCCTCGGCTTCGCCGACCCGGAGCATGGCCTCGCCTTCGGTTACGTGATGAACAACATCATCAGTGGGGCCGACGATGCGCGTGCGGCTTCATTGGTCGACGCGGTACGAACTTCGCTGGCGTAGGCGGATGGTGCACGGGAACTGGCCCACCCCGCCGTAGGGTGGCTACGGGTACGGGTACGCACCCCGGCCAGAGATACGGGTACGGCTCCCCCAGGCCCCAAACAGCCCGTGCCCAACAGACCCCGGCACCCTACGTACGCCTTCCAACCGTCGCACGCCCGGCAGTCCCCTGCGGGCCCGCGAGGTCAGCTCTAACCCGTCCAGGCAGACAACGCCAGGAGGCGCTGGGCCACGCCTCCCAAGATCATGCGCTTATATGACTAGCGTGTGGGTCGACCTTGATTGACGGATCTTGGGGGACCCATGTGGGACATAGCGCCCGGCGAGCAGCGCAAGCGGACGCAGATTCAGAGCACGTACGGCGGTAGCCCCCAGGGAGGGATCGCCCACTCCAGCTCATCGGCGAATGTGCTGCTGTTCACCAACCCCAAGCGTGGCCACAAAGTCGGCTACTTCGACGGTTGGGGCAAGGACGGCTGCTACCACTACACCGGCGAAGGCCAGAAGGGCGACCAGCAAATGGTCCGGGGAAACCGGGCCATACTCCAGCACGTCCATGACGGGCGCGCGCTACGCCTGTTCGACGCAGTCGCCAGCGGCGTCTACGCATACCTCGGGGAGTTCACCCTCGCGGATCCTCCCTGGTACTACCGGGACGCGCTCGACGCGAACGACGAGTCGCGCAGCGTGATCATGTTTCGTCTCAAGCCGGTCGGTCAGGCGGCCGATCTCGGCGATAGCCTCTCGTTCACACCGCTCAATGAAGACGTGATCGAAGACGTCGAGGTCGAGCAGCATCAGACGGAGCGCACGACCGTCAGCTCGAAGAGCAAGCAACACGAAGCTGAGCGGCGCGAGGCTCCCTTGGTCACGAAGTACCGCGACTACTTGGAGGCGCAAGGCCACACCGTCAAGCGCAAGAAGATCATCCCTGCCGGTGAGGTAAGGGCCCTCTACACCGATCTATTCGATGTCACCGACGACGCTCTCATAGAGGCCAAGGGCAGTGTGAGCCGCGAGGCCGTCCGCATGGCCATAGGGCAGCTGTATGACTATCGGCGCTACATCTCGCCCAAGCCATCTCTCGCTGTCTTGCTGCCCGCGCGGCCCCGACAAGATCTGGTTGACCTGTGCAACATGTCGGGCGCAGCGGTGATCTGGCCCGACGGCGAGGTCTTCGACAGCAGTGCTGCCGACCCCGTGCACTGACGCTCGTCTGCCTGAATGACGAGCAGTTCAAACGCGGTGTCAGTGCCACTTGGTACAACATTCATGCCACAAAGCGACGAGGGGATGTTGCGATGGTCGAGCACTCTGCGGACCAGACCACACCGGTACCTGGACTGTACGAGCGGCTGATCACCTCACGCATCGAGGACCAGCTGAAGGCATTGGACGCCGCAGGGTGGAAGACCGTCCAGCAGAAGGTCGGCGCGCACTCCTCCCCTCACGTGCTCGCGCGCCACGTCGCCGACACCGTGCGCCGGATCTTCCTTGACCTGCCTCCCGATGAGCAGGTCATCGCGGCCAACCACATCCTTGAGTCGATCAGCACGCTCGACGGCGCCAAGCAGTGGATTGACCTCATCGCAGACGGCCCTCGGCAACTGATCGCCGTCGCCGAGCAGGAGGCGCCGGGCGTCTACTCCATGCGCCCGGCGACGCCGCTCTCCGAGGCGGCGCTCATCACCAACTCCCCCGAGGACCCGAACCTGGGCTTCGAGCTGCGGGCCGAGTTAGCTACCGCAGACCGCGTCGACCTGCTCTGTGCGTTCGTGAAGTGGCACGGTCTGCGCGTCCTGGAGGAGTCGCTGAAGGCGGCGCGGGATCGCGGGGTGCCGATCCGCGTCATCACGACCACATACATCGGGGCTACCGAGCGGACCGCCCTGGACCGACTCGTCAGGGAGTTCAACGCCGAGGTCAAGGTCAACTACGAGGTGCGGTCCACGCGGCTGCACGCAAAGGCGTGGCTGTTTCGGCGGAACAGTGGCTACGACACCGCGTACGTGGGGAGCTCGAACCTCTCCAGGGCCGCACTGCTCGACGGCTTGGAGTGGAATGTCCGCCTCTCGTCGGTAGCGACGCCGCCGGTCTTGAAGAAGTTCGAGGCCACCTTCGACTCGTACTGGAGCGAGCCCTCCTTCGAGACGTATGACCCCGACAGCGACGCGCCCCGGCTCGAAGAGGCGCTCACCCTGGCGAGCGGAAAGCAGCGGACCGGCACGCACACCATCAGCCTGTCCGGCCTCGAAGTGCGGCCATACCCGCATCAGCAAGACATGCTCGAGCGGCTCCATATTGAGCGGGACATCCACGGTCGGCACCGAAACTTGCTTGTCGCCGCAACGGGCACCGGCAAGACCGTGATGGCCGCCCTCGACTACAAGGCTCTGAAGAGGAAGCACCAGGGGCGCCCGCTCAACCTCCTCTTCGTCGCTCATCGCCAAGAGATCCTGAAGCAGTCGCTCCGCGCCTATCAAGAGGTGCTCGATGATGCGAACTTCGGGGAGCTCCTTGTCGGTGGCAATGAGCCACAGGACTGGACACACGTCTTTGCTAGCGTCCAATCCCTCCACGCTCGTTCGCTGGAAAAGCTCGCGCCCGACCACTTCGACGTCGTGGTCATCGACGAGTTCCACCATGGCGTTTCACCGACCTACCGCCGCATCATCGACCACTTCGAGCCGATGGAGCTTCTGGGCCTGACGGCCACGCCAGAGCGCATGGACGGCCGGAACGTCCAGGATGAGTTCTTCGACGGCCACATCGCCGCCGAGATGCGCCTGTGGGAGGCGCTGGAGAATGATCTACTCAGCCCCTTCCACTACTTCGGCATAGCCGACAACACGGACCTCGAAGGGCTCACCTGGAAGCAGGGCTCCTACGACACGGGCGAGCTGGGCCAGCTCTACACCGGAAACCATGCGCGAGCTCGTCTCATCGTGAAGGCGGTGCAAGAGAAGGTCACGGATCCGGGCGTCATGCGGGCGCTGGGCTTCTGCGTCACCGTTGCGCACGCTCACTTCATGGCCGACTTCTTCCGCCAGGCTGGCATCAGCGCCCAGGCCCTCGACGGCTCCACCCCGACCGCGGAACGCGCCCAGGCCCTGAATGACCTGCGCAACGGCAAGGTGCAGGTCCTGTTCTCGGTCGACCTCTTCAACGAGGGGCTCGACATCCCGGATGTAGACACCCTCCTCCTGCTCCGCCCGACCGCCAGCGCCACGGTGTTTCTCCAGCAGCTGGGCCGGGGCCTGCGACGCACGCCGGACAAGGCGGTGCTCACGGTCCTCGATTTCATCGGGCAGCACCGCAAGGAGTTTCGCTTCGAGGAGCAGTTCCGTGCGCTGACGAGCTTCACCCGCAACCGGCTCACGGAGCACATCGAGCGCGACTTCCCGCAGCTGCCGTCGGGCTGCGAGATCATCCTCGACCGTAAGTCCAAGCAACGGATCCTGGACAACATCAAGAGCCAGATCAACGTCAACGTCCGGCAGTTGACGCAAGAGGTGGCCGTGTACGCCGAACCACGGCTCGATGCCTATCTCCGCGAGAGTCGCCGCGAACTCAAAGAGCTCTACCGCAGCAACAACTCATGGACACGGCTCTTGAGGCGAGCCCGCCTTCTGGGCGAGGAGCACCCCGAGGGCGAAGAGGCACTGCTCAAGCGGGTCTCGGCGTTCCTCCATGTCGACGATCCACAACGCGTCCATGCCTACCGCCGGATGCTGGCCGATGACGCCCCGGGGTACGACTCGCTCGATGCATCAGGCCAGGCGTACGCGCGGATGCTCTTCTTCTCCCTGTGGCCACTGGGCGGGGGATTCGCCAGCTACGCCGAGGGCTTCGCGTCCTTGCGCCAGCAGAGCGCCTTCCGCAGCGAGCTAAGCCAAGTGCTCGCGTACAACCTGGAGCACACCGACCACTACCCGATCCCGCTCCTGGGCGACCACGGCGGGGTCCCGCTGGCCGTCCACGCCTCCTACAGCCGCGAGGAAATCCTGCCCGCCCTCGGCCAGGCCGATGTGGGCGGCTTCGTGCCGGGAAACTTCCGCGAAGGCGTGAAGTGGTGCGAAGGGCTTCGAACCGACGCACTCTTGATCACCCTCGAAAAGGACGACAAGGACTTCTCGCCGCAGACCCGGTACAAGGACTACGCGATGAGCCCAGATCGCTTCCACTGGGAATCGCAGAACCAGACCTCGGAGTCCTCCCCCACGGGCCTGCGCTATCAGCAACATCAGGAGCGCGGTACCCATGTGCTGCTCTTCGTGCGGCGCTACAAGAAGACCGACATCGGTGGCCCGCAGCCATGGATGCTGCTCGGTCCCGCTGCATACGCATCTCATGAGGGCAGCAAGCCCATGGGCATCGTCTGGCGGCTCCAGCACAAGCTGCCTGCCGACGTCTGGACGTATTCGGCGATTGCAGCGGGGTAGCGGCTCAGCCGACCGCGCCGAGCTCCGATTCGAAGTGCATTTGGGCTCGATCCAAGGCCGTGTCGGGGTCCTGCCCATGGGCGCGGAACCAGTGGAGGAGGTCGGCGATCAAAGCGATCGCCGCCTCCTCCGCCACCGCATGACTCAGCGGCGATGAGGGGCTTGTCTGCATGAGCGGCTGGCTGTAGAGGGCCAGCAAAGCCTCGGCGCGATGAACCTGAGGGCGATCAACGTGGGTGTCGTTACGCCTGAGCTCGGTGGCGATCTCGCACCAGGTTGTCTTGCCGCTCTCGGTCGGGATGACGCCCCAGCGGTCGGTCACAGCAGCGACCAGCGCCAGCCCCCGACCCGACTCGGCCGTGGTTGACGCACTCAGCAGCGTGGGCAATGCACGGGAGTCCGGATCGCTGATGGCAATGCGCAGGTAGGTGCCGTTCATGTCGACGGCCATGGTCGTCGGCGTCCCGAGGCCGACGTGGGTGATGACGTTGGCGACGAGCTCGCTCACGCAGATCTGCGCAGCCTCCACGAGATCAGGGAGGCCCCAGAGCGTGAGGTGCGTCCGCATGATGCGTCTCAGCGCGGCCACTTCGCCTGGCTCCGCCAGGAAGGGAAGGTCCCACGCCTTCCTCTGCATGCACTGCTCGACCACGCGCTTCAACCCCTTGCCGTTGCGCCACACCAGGTGATCACTCGCCGCAACCACAGTGTGCCTCTTGGTGACTTCACGTGAGAGAATGGCACCGCATATCCCCATATGCAATGTGCATATAGAGATTCCCCCGATTGAGTGACTGACGTATCTCCAAACGCCGACAAGACTGAACCAACGTCACCCGATGAGGAGTTCACGGTGCCCGGATCACCCACTGCACGACGTCGCCGCTTGGCGATCGAGCTCAAGAAACTTCGTGAGGAGCACCAGCTCACCTGCGGCCAGGTAGGGCAGGAGCTGGACTGGAGCGGTTCGAAGGTCAACCGCCTGGAGACTGGCCAGGGTCGAGTCCAGCCATCGGACGTCGATGCGCTCTGCCGCTTCTACGGCACCTCCGACGAGCTGCGTGAACTCCTCAAGGAGCTGGCCAAGCAGTCCAAGATGCGCGGGTGGTGGCATGCGTACGGCAGCGCGGTGCCCTCTTGGTTCTCGGTCTACGTCGGGTTAGAGCAGGCCGCCTCGGGACTGCGGACGTACGAGTGCGAGTTCGTGCCCGGTCTGCTTCAGACAGCCGACTACGCCCGGGAGCTCCACCTCGCTGCGCCCACTCAGGGCCCCGACGACGGTGAGCGCATGATCAACGTACGGATGGAGCGACAGGCTCTCCTGACAGGCACGACACCTCTCGACCTGTGGGCGATCGTGCACGAGAGCGTCCTGCGACATGCGATCGGCAGTCCCAAGGTGATGCATGGGCAACTCGAACACCTTCTGGAAGTCGCCCAGCTGAAGAACGTCACAATGCAGGTACTGCCGTTCGATGCCGGGAGCTACCCTGCCGTGGGGGCGTTCAGCATCTTGAAGTTCCCCGAGCAGGAGGACCTCGACGTCGTCTATCGCGACGGACTGACGGACGCCGTGTACCTGGAGCGTCCGGAAGACATCGCTCAGTATGCGAAGGCGTTTGACAACCTACGCGCGTTGTCCTTGAGTCCTCAGCGATCCAGCAATCTCATCAGGCATGCGATGCGAGGACTGACGGATGACTGACATAGCAACGCTCGTGTGGCACAAGAGCAGCTACAGCAATGGGAGCGGGGGCAACTGCGTGGAGACGGCGAAGCTGCCGGACCACGAGACCGCCGTCCGCGACTCGAAGCGTCCGGAGGGGCCCGTGCTCGGGTTCTCGCCGGGGGCGTGGGGGGACTTCGTCGCGGCGCTGCGGGCGGATGAGCTGGGCTGAGGCTCCGGCCACGCGTAGGCGGTTCGGGCCCGGGGTGGGGGCTCGCTGCGTAGGGTCGGGGCAAAAGTGACCCTAGGAGTGGGAGGTAGCGGCATGGCTGGGGTACCGGCGGGGCTGGTGGCTGCGGGTGGGTTGATCGGGGGGTATGGGGTGGCCCGGTGGACCAAGCGGCGGCCGCTCGGTGGGGTTGCGCTGGCGGCGGCCGGGGCCGTGGCCGCCAAGGGGTGGCGGGACAAGGCGGGGAACGGGACGGCGGCCGCGCTCGGCGGGTTGTACGTGGCCGCGTTCGCCGGGTCGCATCCGCTGGCGAAGAAGGTCGGGGCATGGCCGTCCGTGTTCGCCGTGGCGGGCGGGGTCGGGCTCGCGTCGTGGGTGCTTGCCGACCGGCAGGAGGGCTGACCCGCCGGCCCCGGCCGTTTGCGGTGAGTTTGGGCCGTCCCACAGCGGCGTTCACGTGCGTTGACGACACGCACTCACCGCAAACCCAGGGACCGTCGGCACGTGGCGGCGGGCTCGCGTCGTGGGCGCTTGCTCATCGACGGGCGGTAGTACCGGCGGTTGAGGCGCGCGCAAGACAGTGACACGCCGACAACGCGGCGTGTCGCTGTCCGTCCCGCGCCTCAACCCCCGGAAGCCCACCGTTGGCGCTGGCGTCGTGGCCCGGGGGTCAGACCGAGGCGGACGTCAGGAGGTCCAGCTCGGGCTGGGTGAGCTGGAGGTCGACCGAGGCCAGCAGGGCCGGGAGTTGGGCGGGGACGCGGGCGCTGGCGATGGGGGCGACCACGGTCGGCTGGGCGGCGAGCCAGGCCAGGGCGACGGAGGCGTGGTCGGCGTTGTGGTTGGCGGCCACGTCGTCGAGGGCGGCGAGGACCTTCTGGCCGCGCTCGGTCTCCAGGTGCTGGGCGGCGCCCGTGGAGCGGGCGCTGTCGACCGTGGTGCCGGGGCGGTACTTGCCGGTGAGGAAGCCGGAGGCGAGCGCGTAGTACGGGAGCGTCGCCAGGCCGTGGCGGGCGGCGACGTCGGCCAGTTCGCCTTCGTAGGTGTCGCGCGAGACCAGGTTGTAGTGGGGCTGGAGGGCGACGTAGCGGGCCAGGTTCTCCTGGGCGGAGAAGGTGAGGGAGGCGTCCAGGCGCTTGGCGGAGATGTTGGAGGCGGCGATCTCGCGGATCTTGCCCGCCTTCACCAGCTCGTCGAGGGTGGAGATGATCTCCTCGACCGGAACCGAGGTGTCGTCGTAGTGGGTGTAGTAGAGGTCGACGTAGTCGGTGCCCAGGCGCTGGAGGGACTCGTCCAGGCCGGACTTGATGGCGGACGAGGAGAGTCCGCGGGGTTCCGGCAAACCGGCGCCGACCTTGGTGGCGAGGACGATGTCGTCGCGGTTGCCGCGGGAGGCGAACCACTTGCCGAGGATGGTCTCGGACTCGCCGCCCTCGTTGCCGGGTGCCCAGGCGGAGTAGACGTCCGCGGTGTCGATGAAATTGCCGCCCGCCGCCACGTAGGCGTCGAGCACCTCGAAGGATTCGGCCTCGTCGGCCGTCCAGCCGAAGACGTTGCCGCCCAGGGAGAGCGGGAAGACGGACAGGCTGCCGATGTTCTTACGGGTGTCCTTGCGGGTCTCAGTCATGCGTCACTACAACGCGCAGGAGGGAGGGGGTTATTCCGTCGGAGGCCGCAGCGGAGGCCGCGGACAGAGAACCGGCGGCCCTGGCGTCAAGGGGGGAGAGAGCGCCAGAGCCGCCGGAACGATGGGCCGTCGCCGCGGCGACGGCCGGATCAGGGGGTCACGGGTTCAGCCCGTGGTCGCGCAGCCAGGGCATCGGGTCGATCGGCGAGCCGCCGCCCGGCCGGACCTCCAGGTGGAGGTGGGGGCCGGTGACGTTGCCGGTGGCGCCGACGCGGCCGATGGTCTCGCCCGAGGACACCTTGCCCGAGGTGACGACCATGGACGACAGGTGGCAGTACCAGATCTCGGTGCCGTCATCGAGCGTGAGCACGATGCGGTAGCCGTACGATCCGGCCCAGCCCGCCTGGGTTATGGTGCCGCCGCTCAGCGCCTTGACCGGGGTGCCGGTCGGGGCGGCGAAGTCCTGGCCGGTGTGGTCGGCGGACCACAGGTCGCCCGCCTGGCCGAAGCCCGCGGTCAGGGTGTACGAGGCGACGGGGAGGGTGAACCCGCCGGCGGCCTTGGCGCGGCGCTCGGCGGCGGCCTTCGCTGCGGCCTCCTTCTCGGCCTCCGCCTTCGCCTTGGCGGCGGCCTCGGCGGCCTTCTTCTTGGCGGCGGCCTCGGCCTTCTTCTGCTCCGCCAGGTCGCGGGCCTTGGCGGCGGCCTTCGCTGCGTCGTCGGCGGCGGCCTTGGCGGCGGCGCGCGCCTCGCTCTCGCGTCTGTCGTCCTCCGCCGCGGTCTGCTGGCTCTCGGCCTGCCGCAGGATGCGGGTGCGCAGCGCCTCGCCCGCCTCGGCGCCGCTGGTGGTGAGGCCGGTCGCGGTGGTCTGGGCGGAGTCCTGGTCGTCGGCCATCAGGGAGCCGATGCCGGGCAGGTCCTTGGCGGCGGGCAGCTGGGCCTTGACCTCGTCGGCGACGTGGGCGAGGTCCGGCATGGAGATCGGGACGGTCGGCCGGTCCTTGGCACTCGCCATGCCGCCCGCGCCGACCGCCGCGATGACGCCGACGCCGAGGACGGCGCCGCTGCGGGCCATGGTCCCGCCGCGCTGCTTGCCGACGCGGTGCCGGCCGCGGAGCGGAGCGATGGACTCCTCGGTGGGGTTCCACTCGTCCCAGACGGCTTCCTTGCCCAGGGGCGGCTCATCCGCTTCGGCTCCGAGGCCGACCGTGGGGCGGGCGCCGGCTCCGGCGTCGAAGCCGACTCCGTACGCGGTCGCGGTGCCGGGACCCGTACCTGATGAGCGGTACGGAGCTTCGTCCAGTACGGACCTGTTGGACGCCACCGGGGCGCACTCCTTTCCTTCCCTCTCGCCTACCGGGTTAGCTGACGGGTTCGGAGCAGGAAGGTCTCCTACGGGTCAGGTTCGACCCGATTCACCCCAAGGTGGTGGTTCCCCGGTTCCCTGGTGCTGGTGGTGCCTGGTGCTACTGGTGGTGCTGGCGCGCTGCACGTACGGGATTCGGCGACGGCGCACGGTGCCGCCTCTGCGACGGCTGTGCCGACCGCGCTGCGTTATCGAACGTTAATAGAGAGCGCGACATGATTCCAAGCTCTTCTGAAGAATCCGCGTAGCTTTGGCATGAACTTAGTAACCAAGGATGGACAGATGGGGGCGTTTCACCCCGGTTGAAAAGGGATGGTAAAAACCTCCGGCGGGCTGATCGTGTGTCAATCGTTATGCACGGGCGTCACGGTTGGCTACGGTCCGTGTCCGGAGCGGGGGTCGTGATTCCGTTCGTTCCGGGCGGGCGCCGGACCGCGAGCAGCGCCATGTCGTCCGAGGTCTCCCCGCCCGCGTGCAGCGCGACGTCCTCCACCAGCGCGTCGAGCAGCCCGCCCGGCCCGGTGAAGCGGCGGCCGCGCAGCCGCTCCTCGGGGACGTAGAACGTGCCGTGCCGGTCACGGGCCTCGGTCACCCCGTCCGTGAACAGCAGCAGCATCGCGTCCTCGGGGAACCGCAGCTCCGTCACCCGGTCGGGCCACGCGCCCAGTTCGCCCATCCCCAGCGGCAGCGCGGCCGTCTCCGGCTCCAGGCGGCGCACCGCGCCGTCGCCGGGCAGCAGCAGCGGCGCCGGGTGGCCGCGGTTGATGAGGCGGAGGGTGGAGTCACCGCGCGGGATCTCGCCGAGGACGGCGGTGGTGAACCCCTCGAACGCCTCCAGCTCGGCCCGTCGCGCGCCCTCGCGCCGCAACGCCCGCTCCAGGCGCCCCGCGAGCCCCTCCAGCGTCGCCTCCTGCTCCGCGGCCTCCCGGAAGGCACCAATGAGGACCGCGACGACCTCCACGGCCTGGAGCCCCTTGCCGCGGACGTCCCCGACGATCAGCCGTACGCCGTGCGGGGTGTCCTGCACCGCGTACAGATCGCCGCCGATCGCGGCGTACCGCTCGGCCGCCACATAGCGCGCCGCGACGTCCAGCCCGGCGATACGGGCGGGCGGTACGGGCAGCACGGCCCGCTGCGCCGCCTCCGCAATGCCGCGCGCCGAGGCCAGCCGCCGGTCGCCGCGGCGGACGACGCGGTTGATCACGAGCGCGAGCAGGGCGACGGTTGCCACGGTGGCGATCTCGGTCGCGGCCTGGGTCGGGTCCCGTACGCCGTGCAGCTCCGCCAGCAGGCAGACGGCGGTGAGGGCGAGCACCGTGGTGACGATGGTCGGCCGCAGCGGGAAGAGGGAGGCGGCGACCAGCGGGGCCGCGGCGAAGAAGGGGGAGGCGGTGTACGGGGCCGGGGCGGCGAGGTCGAAGGCGATGCCGCCGAGCAGGAGGACGGCGGGGGTCCAGCGGGCCAGCCGGCGCCCCGAGGATGCCTGGAGGGCCTCCTCTGCCGTGACGAGTCCGGCGGCCGCGCCCGAGGAGTCGGCGGCGGGCGTACGGGCGCCCGGACGAGCCCTGCTCCCTCGCACCCGCGCCACCGGCCTGTCTCGCTTTCCCTGGTTCGTGACCCCGTCGGTCCGTGACTCCGTCATCAGGCTTCCGGGTGCCGGGCCGCCGTGCGAGTCGATCGCGGCCATGTGGGTGCGTCGCCAGGTGCGTCACGCGACAGCCCCGGACGCACCACGGCCCCGGATGGCAGGCATCCGGGGCCGCAGGGGAAGCCGTGGCATCCGCCAGGGCTCAGTAGGCGTCAGCCGCGGCCGTAGCCGCCGCTGTAGCCACCGCCGTTGGCGAGGGCGATGTTGGTGCAGTTGCTGCCACCGGTGATGTCGCCCGAGCTGGCGAGCCCGCCGATGTTGGTGACGAGGCCGGTGGACGTGTCACAGTCGTTGGACTGAACGGCCGCCGTGCCGTTGGTGTAGTTGAGGCAGTTGCTGGCGAACGAGATGTCACCCGTGGTGGCGCCCACAGCGGTGTTGACGATGGGGCCGATGGCCGTGTCACACGAGTTGGTCTGGACCGCCCCGAAGGGGTCGAAGCCGCCGTACCCGTGGGCGGACGCTCCACCCGCGCTCCCCAGGACCAGGGCGCCTGCCGCCACGGTCAGGACAGCAACCTTCTTTCCGATGTTCACGAGATTTCCTCCAGAAGAGCCGAATCCGCGGAAAACCACACGTTGCGATTCAACGAAAGGACAACCGCGACATCAGGGAGGCGCGCACGCACTTCACCCGATGGGCCCACTGTCGGATCATTCGGAACTCGGCGTACTCAGAGATCGACGCCGAGGGCGCGGGCGTGGCGGTCGGCCGCCAACTCCGCCGACACCTCGTCGAGATACACCTCGCACACCAGCCGCCCGTCCCGGGTCAGATTGTGCTCCAGCTCCCACAGCACGATCTCGTCGCCGCCCGCGAGCAGGAAGGCGTGCTCGTAGAAGCGGCACCAGGTGGCGTCGGGGCCGCCGGAGCGGCGGCGCGGCTTGGGAGCTAACGCGATGTCATGGGCGAACGCCGTCATCAGCAGCCGCTCGGTCTCCTCCCCCGGCCGGTCGGGGTTCTCGGCGCGGCGCAGGACGCGGCGGGCGTGGTCGGCCGAGTTGTCGGCCACGTACGCACGCTGGACCGCCTGGGGCTCGGCGGCCTGGAGCATCTGCTCCGGCAGCCACAGCGGTAACCCGTCCAGCTCCTCCCAGCGGGCACCGCCGATGCAACGGTGGACGCGGCGCTCGGCGAGCGCGAGGGCCTCCTCGTCCGCGTACAGCTCGAACTGCGGGCGGCCGTCCGGGCCGGTGTTGTGCTCCAGCTCCCACAGCAGCAGGCTGCTGCCGTCGGGCAGCAGGAAGACATGCCGATACGTCGTGTATCCGCGCGGGCCTGACGGCTCGTTGCACTGTCGGCAGGAACGCAGCTCGGACTGGTGCATCAGGGCGCTCCGCGCCCGGCTCAGCACCGCCTCGCCGATCTCGAAGCCGTTCTGCGCACGGGCCAGCAGCCCGTCCATCAGCTCGGCGGGGGTTCCCCCCGCTCCTGAGTGCCCCACGTCTCTCCTCCCGCCCCCGGGTGACCGCCCCGCGCACTCAGCGTAGCGGCGTGAACACGCGCCGCGCCTGTGGTTCCGCGAAGCAGCCGGTCGGACTTGTGCCTCACTCACTCCTGCGTCGCGGAGTCAGGATGTATCACTCGTTCGGCCAGTCGAACAACTCCGGGGGCCGCAACCCGCTCCACCACCCGGCCGCCGAGCGGCCACCGGGCGGTCACCGTGGGCCCGTGTTCCGTTCGGGAGTCTTGCCCTGCAACCATCTCCGCTCATTCACCTAAGAAAGGGCCAGGCACCCTTGCTCCAATTGCCTCTTCTGGCGGCCTCGTTTGTGGGATTCCCGGACAACACACACCGGAAGAACCGCGCTGTGCCGGACGGGTGAAGCTGACTGGAAGCCCGAAGCCTTACCCGATGAGTTTCGTTGTCTCATGCGTCCGTTGAATCCGCGGACCAAGCCAGACGGAGGAATTAAGTGAACATCGGCAAGAAGGCGATTCTCCTGACCGCAGCGGCCGGCGCGCTGGCCATCAGCGGAGCGGGGGGTGCCATGGCCTACGGCAACGGCGACCACGTTTCTCAGAGCAACAAGTGTGACACGGAGACCGGCATCACCGCCCCCGGCGGCCTCACCCTCGCCCCCACGGGCGACGTCGCCATCGGCTCCGACTGCATCAACTTCACCAACACGGGCGCGGTCTCCCAGAGCAACGACTGCGACACCAGCACCGCCGCCGACCTTGGCGGAGGCGCGACCCTGGCTCCCGAGGGCGACACCAACATCGGCAGCAACTGCGCCAACATCGCCATCGACGACCGCCCGTGAGGCGTTGACCGCCCGGTGGTGTTCCGGCCGAGCCGGAACACCACCGGGCGGCCCCTGGGGAATGTGGCCCTGGAAACTCCCTTCCAGGGCCACAGCCACGTAAAAAGGTTGACAACAGCTTTCGATTCTGTGAGCCGAACGGGTACAGGTGCCGCTGATTTCGTGCCCTCAGTCCACCGCCATCGTAGACCAGACGTTCGCTGATATCGCGAAGAACTCACATGGAGGCTCTTTATGCATATGCGGAAGAGGACGGCGCTTCTTGTAGCGAGCATGGGTGCGCTGCTCATCGGCGGTGCGGGCGGTGCCGACGCCGCCACCCCTGGCCCCGGGCTCAATGACGGGGGCGCCCAGCGCAATCGCTGCAATACGAGTTCCGTCATCGGCGGTGTCCAGCTCACGGCGTCCGATACCACGACCGAGACCAACTGCATCAACAGCGCCGAGTCAGGGGTGACGGAACAGAGCAATCGCTGCCGGACCCACTCGGTCATCGGTCCGGTCACGGTCGCCCTGGCTCCGGGCTCCACGACCACCAACCGGACCAACTGCATCAACTACAGCAAGTCGGGTGGCGTGACGAAGCAGAGCAACGATTGCAAGACGACCTCCGTCCTCGGCCCCATCACCATCGGCCCCGGCGAGGTCACCAACGAGACCAACTGCGTCAACCTGGCCGGCACCGGTGACGAGAACAACGATAGCGGGGACGGCGCGAAGACCGGTTAGAGCGGAAAGAGCGCAAATCAAAAAAGTCGCCAGAAGCCCTGAGCTCCTGACCCTGAACGCGGTCCCTGGGTTACCTATACCAGGGGCCGCGTTCGCACGTCCGGGAATTTAAACCGGAAGGGCACATCCTGCGATTTTCTCCGACGCCATCGAATATGTAATTCGATGGACCGCACCATACCTTTAGTGCGGCGAACGGGTGATGCTCTCCATGATCCCGGATCCTGAACTTCCGGGATTCGTTGAAAAGGGTGTCTGCGGAACATTCGCGGAGACCCTGATATGGAGGCACCAGCAAGATGCAGATCAGCAAGAAGGTAGCTCTCATGGCCGCGGCGGCCGCGGGCACAATCGTCGTCGGCGGAGCAGGCAGCGCGAATGCTCATGGCCTGTTCCCGCAGCCCAGCGGCACCAGCCAGAGCAACTCCTGTGACACCGAGCTCGGCCTCACCACGACCGGCGGTCTCGACCTCGCTCCCGAGGGCGCGTTCGACCCCAACTCCGAGTGCGTCAACTTCACCAACAGCCGGGCCGTGTCCCAGAGCAACGAGTGCGACACGACCACCGGCATCACCACCACGGGCGGCGCCACTCTCGCCCCCACCGGTGACATCGACCTCGGCAGCAACTGCACCAACATCGCGATCGCCGACAACGGGGTCAAGCACGTCGAGCACCACAAGGCCAAGCACAAGGCCAAGGACCCGCACAAGGCCAAGGCGAAGGCCAAGCACAAGGCCAAGGACCCGCACAAGGCCAAGGCCAAGGCCAAGGCGAAGGTCACGAAGGCCAAGGTCAAGGCGAAGAAGGACTGCAAGCACTGACACATCGGCCCCGGGTCGAGCCACCGGTGCCCCCCGAAGCCATCGCTTCCGGGGGCACTGCGGCGCTCAGTCGGTCCGGTACGCGTCCTACCCGGAGCAGCCCGCGAGGGCCGGGACGCAGTTGTTGGGGTTGTTGCTGCTCACATTCGTCGCCATCAGTGACACCGAACCGCCGTCGGAGAAGATTCCGCCGCCCTGGCCGCCATTGGCCGTATTGCCGCTGATATTGGTACCGACGATTTGTGTGTTCCCGGCGTGACTGAAGAGTCCACCGCCATTGAGGGTGGCGATGTTTCCGGACACCACGGTGGACTGCACATACAGCGCGCTGCCGAAGTTCGCGATACCGGCGCCGTTGCTTCCCGACGTATTTCCGACGATGCGTCCGCCGTTGAAGGTCATATTCCCGGTGGACGTCCAGATACCGCCGCCCTCGAAATTGGTCGCGTGGTTGGTATCGAGCGTCACGGCGCTCAGGGTGGAATTCCCCCAGTTCGCGATGGCGCCGCCGGTGCTGACGGCGGTGTTGTCGGAGAACGTGCTGCTGTTTGCGGTCAGCGAGGCGCCCGTACCGACGTGGACGCCGCCGCCGTCGTTGGCGCTGTTGCCCGAGACGTGGCTCACGGAGAAGGTGGCCGCGGCGCCCGGGGCGATCTCGACGCCGCCGCCGACACCGCTCGCGGTGCTCGTGGTGACCGTGCTCTGCTGCAAGGTCAGGGCGCCGGCGTCGAGGATCCCGGCCCCGTCCGGCGCCCTGCCGCCCGAGAGGGTCACGCCTTTGACGGTGAGACGTCCGCCGGGCGCGACCTCCGCGATGCGGAAGTCCGGGGCCGAGGCGATGCGTCTGATGCTCGCTCCGGTGCCGGTGATGGTCACGTTCCCGGTGATGATCGGGAGCCCGTCGGGGCCGTTGGCGCCCGTCGCCGCCACCGAGGTCAGGGTGTACACGCATCCGGTGGCGAGGGAGACGGTCCCGCCCGAGGCGGCCACCTGGCCCACCGCGGTGACCAGCGCCGCCGCGTCCCCGCAGGGCACCGTGGCCAGGGGCGCGTCGTCACCGCCCGCCCTGGTCCCCCCTCCCTCGGCCGACGCCGGTGCGGAAGCGCCCCACGCCATGAGCGCCAGCACCATGACGGGGAGGGTTCCGCGGATGGTAGTCACGAGTCGCACGAGGGTCTCCTAACGCAATTTCCTGGGGGAGCGAGTCCTGGGGGAGCGAGCAGGCTCAGCCTGTGCGGCCAGGAGGCTTTCGGCATCCGCTCGGGCGCCGCCCGTGTGACCGCCGATCGGCCGCGCGCACGGGGGCGAGGTCCCCGGAAAACGACGAAACCGCAGGTCAGCGATGCTGCCTGCGGTTTCCTCTGTGGGTCATCAGGGGCTCGAACCCTGAACCAATGGATTAAAAGTCCACTGCTCTGCCAATTGAGCTAATGACCCGCACCCCCGCAGCATAGCCCGGCCAGGGGGTCCGCCCCGAGACAATATCGTCCCGGGTCGAAAGGCCGTGCAACCGCGGGGGGTTGCACGGCCCCGGACGGCGCCGCCGCTCGGCGTCGGTCAGCCGTTGCGCTTCCAGCGCGGCTTGTCGGCGCGGCGGTCGTGGGAGCGGCCACCGGCGTTGCCGCCGCGGTGGTCGTCACGGCGCGCCGGGCGGTCGTCGCGGCGGTCGCGGTTGAAGGGGCGGTCCCCGCCGCGGTGGTTGTGGTCGCGGCGCTCGAAGGAGCGGCCACCCGACGGACGGTCGTCNCGNCGGTCGCGGCCGAAGCCACGGTCATCCCGGCGCTCGAACGAACGGCCACCACGGTCGCCGTCCCGACGGTCCCGGTTGAAGCCACCCCGGTCATCGCGACGGTCCCGGCCACCCGACGGACGGTCGTCNCGNCGGTCGCGGCCGAAGCCACGGTCATCCCGGCGGTCGTCACGGCGGTCGAAGGAACGGCCACCGCGGTCGCCGTCCCGGCGGTCCCGGCGGTCGAAGTTGCCGCGCTCGTCCCGGCGCTCACCGGCCGGGGCCGAGGACTCGGCCGAGCGCTGCGCGGGCACGAACGGAACGGCGCCCGCGGTGGTCCCGGACGCCCCGTCCGCCGTCGCACCGGCCGTCTCGCCGGCGGCCGCGGCCGCGTCGCCCTGGGCGGGGGTCTCGCCGCGCTCGCGCGCCGCACGGGCCGTCAGCCGGTCGGCCTCCTCGCGCAGCTCGCCCGCGCGCCGCTGCACCTTCTCCAGCTGCCGGGTGAGGTCCTGCACCTCGCGCTCGGCCTGCTTGGCGGCGTTCGCGGCCGCCTCGGCCTGCACCTCGGTGAGCGAGCGGGCGCCGGTGATCCGGGCCACGTCCTCGTCGAAGACGCCCGCCCCGCCGACGATGTGACGGGAGGCGTCGACGCCCGCGTCCTCCATCAGCCGGAAGATCTGGCGGCGCTGGTGCGGCAGGGCCAGCGACACGACGGTGCCGCTCTGGCCCGCCCGCGCCGTACGGCCGGAGCGGTGCAGGTAGTCCTTGTGGTCACCGGCCGGGTCCACGTTGAGCACCAGGTCGATGCCGTCGACGTGGATGCCGCGGGCGGCGACGTCGGTGGCGACGAGCACGTTGACGTAGCCGTCCTTGAAGTCGGCCAGGGTCCGGGTGCGGGCGCCCTGCGTCATGCCGCCGTGCAGCGCGTCGGCGCGCACGCCCGCGTCGCACAGCTGCTCGGCGACCCGGTCGCAGCCCAGCTGGGTGCGGACGAAGATGATGGTGCGGCCCTTGCGCGCCGCGATGGCGGCGGTGACCGGGGCCTTGTCCTTCGGCTTCACCACGAGCACGTGGTGGGTCATGGTCGAGACGGCGCCCTGGGACGGGTCGACCTCGTGGGTGACCGGGTTCACCAGGTAGCGCTTGACCAGGCTGTCGATCTCGTTCTCCAGCGTCGCGGAGAACAGCAGCCGCTGGCCGCCGCTCGGCACCAGGTCCAGGATCTCGGTGACCTCGGGCAGGAAGCCCATGTCGGCCATCTGGTCGGCCTCGTCGAGGACGGCGATCTGGACCTTGTCGAGGGACGCGGCGCCGCGGTCGATGATGTCGCGCAGTCGGCCCGGGGTGGCGACCAGGATGTCCACGCCCCGCTCCAGGGCATAGATCTGATTGCCCATCGAGGTGCCGCCGCAGACCACCTTGAGCTTGAGGCCGAGGACGTCGCCGTACGGCTGGAGCGCGTCGCTCACCTGCATCGCCAGCTCGCGGGTCGGGGTCAGGATGAGGCCCCGGGGGCGCTTCTTCTCGGTGTGGCCGCCGGCCAGCGAGGTCAGCAGCGGAAGACCGAACGAGAGGGTCTTGCCGGAGCCGGTGCGGCCGCGGCCGAGGATGTCCTTCCCGGCCATGGCGTCGGGGATGGTCGCGGCCTGGATCGGGAAGGGCGTGGTGACGCCGTTCTGCGCGAGCTTGCGGACGATCTGCTCGGGAAGACCGAGTTCGGCGAAGGTGATTTCGGGGCCCTTGGAGGTCTCGGGAGTGCTCTGCCCGGCGTCCTCGGTGTCAGCCGCGTCGACTGTGTCATCGGCGGAGACGTCGGCGCCGGGCTCGGCGGGGGCGGTGGTGGGCTCGGCGCGCTCGGCCTGCTGGAGCTGCTCGACCGGCTGGGGCTGGTCCCCGGGGTCGCCCTGCTCGTCGGTGGCGGGCATGACGGCGTGATCAGTGGAAACGGACATGCGAAATGCGAAACCTTCCGGAGTCTCGGCACGCGCCCAAACTCCGTGTTGTCGCACACGACCGCCTCTATGCGGTCAGCCACGGGATGGCAAGGAACGCGCCTCACGGCGCACTTCGATGAGGCGCCGGGCAAATGGGATCAAACGATCTACCACCATACGCACCTCCACCCCCCAAGAGCAAATTCGCTCCGCCAACCCACCATCCCTGCCCCCTGAGCCGTACATCACACTCCGGGCCGCCCCCTGCGTTCGCCCGCGCTATCCGGCGGGCTCCGCGGGCGCCGATGCGGGCGGGGACGCCGGTTCCGACGAGGTGGGCTTGGGGTCGGGCGCGCTCGGCGCCGGGCTCGTCGGACGCGGTTCCGGGGCGGGCTCGGTGGGCGCGGGCCGGCCCGGCTCCGGCGGCGGGGAGGGCGCCGGGCGGTGCGCCGGGGAGCCGTGCTTCCCGGCCGACGGCGAGGGCTCGGCGCCGGGTTCCGCCTTCGCGGACGCCGACGGCGAACGGCGCTCGCCGCCCTTGCGCTTGTGCCCCTTGGCGTCCCGCGGCGCCACCGTGTACGTGTGCCCCTGGTCGTCCGTACGCACCACCACGCCGCCGCCGGGCTCCGCCGCCCCGCCGCGCTTGTCGGAGCCGCCGCGGTGCCGGTCCGGCTTCCCGGGGTCGTCGGAGATGCTCATGCAGCCGCCCAGGGCCAGGGCCCCGGCCACCAGGGTCACCACCACGGCACTCCGCGCCGAGACGCGGGGGGCGCGCGAGGCGCGGGGCGCGTCGGTCCGGGGGGAACGGTCGGTGCGAGGAGCGGGGGTTCCGGACATGGACACCTCCAGGCCGCAGGGCTGTGACGCAGTGCCCAACTGGCCCCGCCCCCCTTAGGACACGCGTGCGGCGTAACCCGGGCGCCGGAGGCGGTGCCCGTCAGCCGTAGCCGAGCGCGTGCAGCCGCTCGTCGTCGATGCCGAAGTGGTGCGCGATCTCGTGGACCACGGTCACCTCGGTCTCCTGGACCACGTCCTCGCGGGTCGCGCTCATGCGCAGCGTCGGCCCCCGGTAGATCGTGATCCGGTCGGGCAGGACGCCCGCGTACCACTCGCCGCGGTCGGTGAGCGGCGTCCCCTCGTAGAGTCCCAGCAGTTCGGGATCGTGGGACGGCGGCTCGTCCTCCACGAACACCGCGACGTTGTCCATCAGCCGTGTCAGCTCCGGCGGGATCCTGTCCAGCGCCTCGGCGACCAGTTCCTCGAACTCCTCGCGTGTCATCTCCAGCACGTGGCCATTGTCGGACAGCCGGGCCCGGAACGGGACGGTCCGCGCCCGGGAATGGTGGCCCGGGCGGCCGGGCATACGGGACCTGGGGCCGGGCATACGGGCCGCATGGCCCGCGATCCGCTCCCCCTCGCCGCCTCCACCGAGCGGCCGCGGCCGGTCTTACGCGCCGCCGGGCTGGCCGCGGTGACCCTCCTCGGGGCGTGGATGGGGCTGCTGGTCGTCGGGAGCGTCCACGCCTCGGTGGGCCCGATGGACACGCGGATGGCGCTCCGGCCGTCCCTGACCGGCGGCACCGAGATCAACGTCTCCCCGCTCGGCGCCCTCGAACTCCGCAGCCACCACGCCCCGCTCCGCCTCGATGTCGACGTGGACCGGCTGGACCCGATCCGGTCCGCGGCGCTGGTCGACCACCCCGAGCGGCTGTCCGGGCTCCAGGGGGAGGTGGCGGGCGACGTCGTCCGCGGCACCCGGGACCTGGCGGTGCGCTCCTGCGCGGCCGTCGTCTTCGGCGCCACGGCGCTGGGCCTGGCCGTCTACCGCCGCCCGCGCCGGGCGCTGGCCGCGGGCGGCCTCGCGCTGGGGCTGCTGGCCGCCTCGGGAGGCGCCGCGTACGCGACCTGGAACCCGAACTCGGTGCTGGAGCCGCGCTATTCGGGGCTGCTGTCGAGCGCCCCGTCGGTGGTCGGCAACGCGCGCAGCATCGTCAGCGACTTCGACGTGTACCAGCGGGAGCTGGCCCGGCTGGTGACCAATGTCACGCAGCTGTACGAGGCGACCTCGACCCTGCCCGCCTACCGGCCCGATCCGACGACGATGCGGGTCCTGCACGTATCGGACATCCACCTCAACCCGGCGGCCTGGCACATCGTCCAGTCGCTGGTCCGGCAGTACAAGATCGACGTGATCATCGACACAGGCGACACGATGGATCACGGCACCGCCGCCGAGAACGGCTTCCTGGAGCCGGTCTCCGACCTCGGCGCCCCCTATGTATGGGTACGCGGCAATCACGACTCGGCGACGACGCAGCGCCATCTGTCCGGCCGCAAGGGCGTCCACGTCGTCGACGACGGCCGGACGGTGACGGTCGGCGGCCTGCGGATCGCGGGCATAGGCGACCCGCAGTTCACCCCGGACCGCTCCGCCGCCGTGGCGGGCGATGCCGCCGAGCACCGGGCGGGCCGGGAGCTGGCCGGTGCGATCCGGGCCCGGAAGGCGGAGGGCGCGCCCGTGGACATCGCCGTCGCCCACAATCCGCTGGCCGCCCGGGAGACCGACGGCACGGTCCCGCTCGCCCTCACCGGTCATGTCCACCACCGCCGGACGGAGGTGCTGCCCGGCGGCACCCGGCTGATGACGGAGGGCTCGACGGGCGGCAGCGGGCTGCGCGCGGTGGACGACGCCGAGCCCGACACGGTGCAGGCGTCGGTCCTCTACCTGGACCGGGACACCCGTCGGCTCCAGGCCTGGGACGAGATCGATCTGGGCGGGCTCGGGCTGGCCAAGGCCGAGGTCAGCCGTCATCTCCCGGCCGAGAACCGGCCCGGCGCGACCCCGGCGCCGACAGCTCCGTAAACCGTTTTGGCGAACCTCACCGGCATCCCATATGCTTCTCGCGTCCCCGAAAGCGCCGTGAGGCGCCCAGGTGGGCCATCGGCC
This sequence comes from Streptomyces sp. BRA346, assembly GCF_052851135.1. Taxonomy (NCBI): domain Bacteria; kingdom Bacillati; phylum Actinomycetota; class Actinomycetes; order Kitasatosporales; family Streptomycetaceae; genus Streptomyces; species Streptomyces sp. BRA346. The sequence continues at coordinate 48,098 of NZ_JAIWIH010000044.1, forward strand.
CTCATCGTCTAGTGGCCCAGGACGCCGCCCTTTCAAGGCGGTAGCACGGGTTCGAATCCCGTTGGGGGCACCCACATGGTTTTGGTGCGAAGGCCGCGTCTCGCAGAGCGAGGCGCGGCCTTCGTGCTGTCCGCTGCCTTCAGTTCGGCAGGGTGAAGCCGACGCCGAACCGCGTCCGGGTGGCCCGCAGCTCGTACGGGGCGAGGACGCCCGGGCCGCAGGACGCGGTGCCGATGCCGTGGTGGGCCGCGTCCAGGTCGAGGTGGAGCACCTCGCCCGGGACCAGGTCGGCCGGGTGACGGGCGGCCTCCAGTTGCCCGGTGGTCCAGCGGCGCGCGGTGAGCGCGAAGGCGGGGCGGCCCTCGACGCGCAGCCCGCCGCCGTCCGGGCCGCGCAGCTCGGCCCAGCGGACGTCGCCGCGGCTGCCGTTCTCCTGCGGGAAGACGTACGGCGTCTGGAACGCGTCCACGGTCGTCGCCCAGCGGCCGATGCGTGCCGCGCGCCGGGTGTCGGGGTACGACTCGCCGGGGCCGCCGCCGTACCACTCGATCCAGTCCAGCGGCGCCCGGATGCCCAGGGCCACGCCGAGCCGCGGCAGCGGGCAGGGCCACTCACCGTCCGGGGTGATGTCGACGGAGAGGTCGAGCCGGGTGCCGTCGCCGATCTGTTCGCCGGTCCAGCGGTAGACGACGGACAGGCCGAAGAAGCCGCCGGGCGGCGCCACCCGCGTCCTGACCTCCAGCGACTCGCCGTCCACGGTGACGCCGTCGCAGCGGTGCCGCATCCGGTCCAGGGCGTGGTGGCGCCACTGCGCGGCGAGGGACTTCGCGTCGTCCGGGCCCCGGTCGTTGTCGGTGGTGGCGCGCCAGACGTTCAGCCGGGGCGGGACGGCGACGTGCAGGCCGTGGAGGGTGCGGAGGCTGCCGTCGAGGGGGTCGAAGGTGCCCGGGCCGAGGGTGATGGCGCCGGTGAGGGCGCCGCCATCGGCGCTGGGGGCGCGTACGGGGGTGATGCGCGCCCCAGGCGTACGCGTGGCGGCGGGGCCTCGGGCGCGCGCCTGGCCCCACGCCACCTCGTGGCCCGCGGGCGCCCAGGCGGTGTCGGCCGCCAGGACGGCCCGTACGGTCCACCACTCCTCGCCGTCCCCGTCGTCCTCCGTGACGGAACCGGCCTCCGGCAGGGCCACCTCGGCGGACTCCCCGGGGGCGAGCGGCGGCACCTCGAGCGCGCCCTCGGCGACCCGGCGCCCCTCCACCTCGCGTGACCAGCCGAAGGCGAGCCCCGCGAGGTCGACCACGTCGTACTTGTTGGTGACGCGGACGGTGCGGGCGGCCGCGTCCACGCAGATCCCGACCGGCTCGACGACCTTCTTGTACTCCAGCAGCCCCGGGGACGGCGTCCGGTCCGGGAAGAGCAGGCCGTCCGCGCAGAAGTTGCCGTCGTGCAGCGGCTCGCCGAAGTCGCCGCCGTACGCGAAGTACGGCCGCCCGGCGGTGTCCCGGGCCCGCAGCCCGTGGTCGATCCACTCCCAGACGAAGCCGCCCTGGAGCCGCTCGTACGTCTCGAACAGCCGCTGGTACTCGGTGAGGCCGCCCGGCCCGTTGCCCATCGCGTGCGCGTACTCGCACTGGATGAACGGCAGGGCGCGGCGGCGGGCGTCCAGCCGGGGGTCGTCCAGCGGCTTCTCGGCGCGGCGGCCGATCGCCTCGACCTCCTCGTGCGAGGCGTACATCCGGCTGTAGACGTCGGTGTGCTCGCAGGACCAGTCGCCCTCGTAGTGGATCAGGCGGTCCGGGTCGCGGTCCCGGATCCAGCGGGACATGGCGGCCAGATTGCGGCCGGTGCCGGACTCGTTGCCCAGCGACCACATGATCACGCTCGGGTGGTTCTTGTCCCGCTCGACCATCCGGGCGGCCCGGTCGAGCAGGGCCTCCTCCCAGGCCGGATCGTCGGCGGGGTTGCCGCGCCAGTCGTCGTAGGTGAAGCCGTGGGTCTCCAGATCGGCCTCGTCGATCACCCACAGCCCGAACTCGTCGCACAGGTCGAGGAAGGCGGGGTCCGGCGGGTAGTGGCTGGTGCGGACGGCGTTGATGTTGTGCCGCTTCATCAGAGCTACGTCCTCGCGCATCGTGGCGTACGGGACGGCGCGGCCGTGGTCGGGGTGGAACTCGTGGCGGTTGACGCCGCGCAGCAGCAGCGGCCGCCCGTTGACCGTGATCAGTCCTTTTTCGACGGCGACGGTACGGAAGCCCAGCCGCAGCGGGACGCGCTCGCCGTCGGTCGCGAGCTGCGCCTCGTACAGCCGGGGCACCTCGGCGGACCAGGGCTGGACGCCGGGGATGGTCACGGTCTCGCCCGTGGCGAGGGTCAGGCCCAGCTCGGGAACGGTGACGCGGCCTCCCGGATCGGCGTCCACGCGCAGGGTGCCGTGGCCGGTGCGGTGGTCGTACCCGGCGTGCACGAAGACGTCCTCGACGGCGGCCTCGGGCCGGTGGAGGAGCGTGACGCCACGGAAGATCCCGGCCAGCCACCACATGTCCTGGTCCTCGACGTAACTGCCGGAGGACCACTGGTGGACGCGTACGGACAGCACATTGCCGCGGCGCCGCAGATGCGGGCCGGTGTCGAACTCGTGCGGCAGCCGACTGCCCTTGGCGGTGCCCAGCTCCCGGCCGTTGAGGCGGACCCGGTAGCAGGACTCCACGCCGTCGAAGCGCAGCAGGGTGCGGCCGTCGGCCCCCTCGTCCGGCCCGGGCCAGTCGTCGGGGAGGTCGAAGACGAGGCGGTGGTCGCCGGTCGGGTTCTCGGTGGGGACGCGGGGCGGGTCGACCGGGAAGGGGTAGCGGATGTTGGTGTACTGCGGGGCGTCGTGGCCGTGCAGGGCCCAGTGGGAGGGGACGGGGAGCTTCTCCCAGCCGTCCCCTCCCGCCTGCTCGGCCGCCTCCGCGTGGGCCGCGGTGGGGAAGAGCCGGAAGTCCCAGTCGCCGTTGAGGGAGAGGGTCCGCGCGTCGGAGCGGAAGGCGGCGCGGGGGGCGAGTGCTCCGGTGCCGGGCGAGAGGTCCTCGTAGTACGTGATCTTGGCGTGATGTGAGCGTCGGCGGAGTCCGATGACTGACCTCCGGGATCAGGCTGCCGCAGCGACGGCGAGACGGGCCGCACGCCCGGCGGGGTGCCCGGGCGCGTGTTGATCATTGCCGGGAAGCTTCCCGACGGAAGGAGAGATGCCCTGTTCAGACAGGGATGTGGAGGTGATGGTTCCGGCTTAGCAAACAACACAGCACAGAGCGAAACAAGTATTGACAGTCACCCCGGAGCGCTCTAGCGTCCCGCCATCTGGTTCGTAAACATAACCAGTGTTCATCTATGCGAACGGGCGGTGGCCATGTTCAGACACTCAGCCATGACGAGGCGACTGGCACCTCTGGCATGCGCGGCACTCACCGGTTCCCTCGTCGCCGGGTGCGGCGCGAGCACCAGCGGCAGCGGCGGTGGCGATGCCAAGGGCCCGCTGGAGGTGTGGACCCGCAGCGACACCGTGGATGCGAAGGCCTACAAGAGGATATTCGCCGCCTTCACCAAGAAAACCGGCATCAAGGTCGACTACAAGCCCGTCGTCGACTTCGACAAGCTCCTCCAGCAGCGCGCCGCCTCCAAGAACCTGCCCGACGTCACCGTCAACGACATGGGAAGCCTCGGGAACTACCAGTCCCAGGGGCTGCTCCAGCCCATCGACAAGAAGGCGATCAAGGGCACCTCCGACATCACCGGCACCGCCTGGTCCGGCGCGGTCGGCACCGACGGCAAGGTCTACGGCATTCCGTTCTCCCGCCAGGCCCAGGGGATGTTCATCCGCAAGGACTGGCTGGCGAAGGTGGGCAAGAAGGCCCCCAAGACCTGGGCCGAGCTGCTCGACGTCGCCAAGGCGTTCACGAATGACGACCCGGACGGCAACGGCAAGAAGGACACCTACGGCCTCCTCGTCCCCGGCTCCACCAACAACGGCTACCTCGCCTGGTTCGCCTCCAACTTCATCTGGCAGGGCGGCGGCGACATCGTCGCCTCGCGCGGCGGCGGCAAGTACGAGGCGGTCGCCGACTCCCCCGCGAACATCAAGACGGTCACCTGGCTCAAGGGCCTGTACTGCTCCAGCAAGGTCACCCAGCCCGGCTCGCTCACGATGACCACCGGCGACTCGTACCCCTTCTTCACCCAGGGCAAGGTGGGCATCTCCCTCACCGGCCCCTATGAGTTCCCGCTGTTCGACAAGACCCCCGGCAAGGACAAGCTCGAGGTCATCCCCGCGCCCAAGGGCCCGGACGGCAACACCGTGCTGGCCGAAGGCGAGAACGTCTATCTGATGGCGGGCTCGAAGAAGTCCGAGCAGCAGCGCAAGCTCGCCGAGTTCATGATCAGCCCCGAGGCGCAGAAGCTCGGCATGACCGCCCCCGACGCCCCCGTCGTGCGGCTGTCGGTCAACACCAAGGTCGACACCGGCAAGGTCTACGACGACCCGCGGTGGAAGATCTTCTCCGACGCGTACGGACACGGCTCCAAGCCCTTCCCGTCCGCGATCAACTACCAGCCCATCCGCCAGGACACCGCCGAGTCGCTGAACAAGCTCTTCGCCAACTGCGGCTCCAGCGTCAAGAGCGGGCTGGGCGAGCTGAACTCCACCCTTCAGCAGGAGCTGAAGTCCCAGGGAGTGGCCAATTGACTGCTCTCCCGCCTTAAGGCGGGAGATTCCTGGCTCAGGCTGCCTCCCGGACCGGCGGCCCGGGAGGTCTTACGCCCTCGACACCAGCCGGGTCCAGACCAGCCCGGACGAGCATCACACGGGCGGAGTTCTTGTCCCTGGGGGATATGGCTCCGCACGCGACGCAGGTGTAGGTACGTTCCGAAAGAGGTAGCGCGTGCTTGGTTCTCGCTCCGCACCGCGCACAGTCCATGGTGGTGTGCGCAGGGTGCACCAGCCGGACATCCCGCTGGTGCTTGCGGCCCATCTCGATCAGGGCCGCCTTCGTGGCACCGATGGCAGCGTCGGCTGCCTTACGCGCCATCGACGTCCTGGCCAGGAACTTCGGGCGGAAGTCCTCCACCGCCACCACGTCATGGTCACGCACAACCTTCTTGGCCCATTTGCGGGCGGTGTCCTGCCGCTGCCGGGCGACCTTCTTGTGCAGCTTGGCCACCTGCCGCTTGGCAGTGCGGTGGCCATTCGAGGGCGGCGTACCCTTCGGCGCGCGACGCCGGGCCATCATCCGCTGGTAGCGACCCAGCTTCGCCGCGGCCTTCCTGCCGTGCTCGGCATGGGGAAGGTCGTGAGCGTCGGAGGTGGTGGTGGCGGTCTCGCGCACGCCCCAGTCCACACCCAGCGCCAGGCCGGTTCGGGGAAGCGGGTCGACCTGGGCGGGGACGACGAACGACGCGTACCAATGGCCGACGCTGTCCCGGTAGACACGCACGCTCGACGGGTCGGCCGGAAGATCGCGCGACCACACCACGTTCACCACGATGCCGCCCGGCAGGTGCAGGTGCCCGTCTTTGAGGCGGAAGCCGCGCCGGGTGTAGTTCAGCGTCGGATCGGCGTCCCGCTTCTTCTTCCAGCGGGGCATGCCCGCCCGCCGGTGCATGGGCAGCCGGTCCTTGATGTCCTTCAGCGCCTTCGCACGAGACCTGCCGAAGTCACGTACGAGCTGCTGCTGAGGCACCGAGGAACCCTCCCTCAGCCAGGGAGTGATACGGCGGGCCTCGGTCAGCATCTTGTCCAGCGCGGCCGGACCGCACTTCCCCCCGCCCCTATGGGCCTTCTTCGAGCGGGCAACGCACTCGTTCCACACCCACCGGCACCGGCCCCACTCAGCCTCAAGCGCCACACGGGCGCTGGCGGACATGCGAAGCCGGTAGGTCCACCGGGCATACCCGGTGTCCTCGTCGGCCTTCGCTTCCACCGTCACGATCGCCAATCTAAATGGGAGGTACGACAGTTGAGAGTCACAGGCCTGTGTGGCTTGCCCCGGAGCTGTGCGGGGTGGACGTCGAATCGCCCTCACGGCGATTCGACTATCCCTGCACCGATCTGCAGGGGCCCGCTTCCTCCCCGGCCTGAAGGTCGGGACATCCTCGGAGGAACCAAGTGACCCAGCCCCTGGGCCACTCGGGGAGCTCGACTGCCGTCTCGTCCGTCTCCGGGACCGCGGCCACCGAGCCGCGGCCCGGCGGACGACGCCGGGCCGCCGCCCCGCCTGTCGGGGCGGTGAAGCGGCGCCCGCGCGGCGGCCGCCGCTTCACCGCGTCGTCGTGGATCCCCTGGCTGTTCGTGGCCCCCGCCCTGCTCCTCTTCGTCGTCTTCAAGTACCTGCCCATGGCCAAGGGCATCGAGCTGAGCTTCTACGACGTCCGGCCGTTCCTCGGCAATCTGTGGGTGGGCCTCGCCAACTACCGGTCGGTCTTCGGCGATCCGCAGTTCCAGGCCGCGCTGGGCCACACCGTGGTGCTGGCGGTCGGCGGAACCATCGGATCCGTCATCGTCGGCTTCGTCCTGGCGCTGCTCCTCGAAGGCCCGGCGCGCTCCCTGTGGTTCATGCGCTCCGCCGTCTTCCTGCCGGTCGTCACCGCCACGGCCGTCGTCGGCGAGATCTGGCGGCTGCTCTACTACCCGACCAGCGCCGGGTTCCTCAACACCGTCCTCGGCTTCCTCGGCATCGGCCCGCTGCACTACCTCGACCACACCAGCTCCGCCCTGTGGTCCGTCATGGCGGTCGCCATCTGGACCGGCGGCCCCTACAACATGGTGATCGTCCTCGCCGGGCTCACCCAGGTCGACCGCGGGCTGTACGAGGCGGCCGCCCTCGACGGCGCGAACACCTGGCAGCGGCTGCGCCACATCACCCTGCCCGCGCTGCGCCCCGTCGTCACGATCCTGCTCACCCTCGCCGCCATCCGCGGCTTCCGCACCTTCACCGAGGTCTACGTCCTCACCGGAGGCGGACCCGCCGGATCCACCGACGTCTGGATGACCCGGATCTACCAGCTCGGATTCACCCGCAACGAGATCGGCGTCGCCTCCGCCGCCGCCACGCTGCTGTTCCTGGTCACGGTGTGCCTGACGGTCGCGATGCAGTGGTACCAGCGACGGAAGGAGGCCCGGCCGTGACCCTCTCCCTTACGTCCCGTACGTCCCGTGCTTCCAGGCGGCGCCCCGGCGTCGGCGTCTCGCAGAGCGTCGAGACCGCCCTCGGCTGGCGCACCGGCCGCAACCACCTGCTGAGCATGGCCCTCCGGGCCCTGCTGTGCCTGCTCGCGCTCGCCGTCTTCGCCGGGCCGCTGATCGTGCTGTTCTCCGGCGCGTTCGACAACAACCCCGACCCGACGAAGCTGTCCGTCGTCCCCAACTCCCCGACGCTGGAGAACTTCAAGGTCGCGGGCGAACGCGACGTCTGGCACTACCTCGCCAACTCGCTGATCGTCGCGGGCGGCGCGCTGCTGCTCCAGGTCAGCGTCAGCGTCTTCGCCGCGTACGCCCTGGCCCGCAAGCGGTTCCGGGGCCGGGCCATCCTGTCGCTGCTCTTCCTGACGACGATGATGCTGCCCGAGGAAGTCATCGCGATCCCGCTGTCACTCGTCCTCGGCGACCTCCCGGTCGTCCATCTCAGCCTCAAGGGCACCCTGCTCGGCATGATCCTGCCGCTCGGCGCCTGGGGATTCTCGATCTTCGTGATGACCGAGTTCATGAAGGAGCTGCCCACGGAGCTGGAGGAGGCCGCCAAGATCGACGGCGCCGGGGAGTGGCGCATCTTCGCCCAGGTCGTGCTGCCGCTGTGCCGCCCGGCCCTCGGCGTGATCACCGTCTTCGGCTTCATCATGATCTGGGACCAGTACCTGCTGCCGCTGATCGTCGCCAACGACCCGTCGGACTACACCCTGTCCGTCGCCCTCTCCACGATGCGCAGCGACACGATCGGGCCGGGGCTGGTGCTGGCCGGTTCGCTGCTCGCGCTCATCCCGAGCCTGATCGTCTATCTGCTGCTCCAGCGGTCGCTGATCCGCGGCATGACGGCGGGAGCGTTGAAGGGCTGACGGCTGCCGGATGACGGTATCCGTCAACGCGCTGACATTTATCGCTGTTTGTCATCTGTCATCCGCCGTCTGTCATCCACCGTCTGTCATCAGCTCTCCGTCAGTCGTCAGCCGTCAGCCGTCATCTGCAATCCGCCATCTGTCTCCCCCTCCCCCACTGCCCCACTGCTGAGGTCCCGCATGAGACTCACCGGAGTGCTCTTCTTCCCCGTCACGCCCTTCGCCGCGGACGGCACCGTCGACGAGAAGACCCTCGCCACCCACATCGAGCAGGGCGTCGCCGCCGGGCCCGGCGGGGTGTTCGTCGCGTGCGGCACCGGTGAGTTCCACAGCCTGGAGCCCGGCGAGTACGAACGCGTCGTCCGCATCGCCGTCGAGGTCACCGGCGGCCGCGTCCCCGTCTACGCGGGCGCGGGCGGGCCGGTCGCGCTGGCCGACCGGTTCGCGCGCGCCGCCGAGCGGGCCGGTGCGGACGGGCTGCTGCTCCTTCCCCCGTACCTGGTCACCTTCCCGCCCGGGGGCCTGGTCCGGTACGTCGAACAGGTCACCGCCGCCACCCGGCTGCCCCTGATCGTCTACCAGCGCGGCAACGCCGTCTTCACCCCGGAGACCGCCGCCCGCATCGCCGCCCTCCCGCGCGTGACCGGCTTCAAGGACGGCACCGGCGACCTCGACCTGATGCAGCGCATCGTGCTCACCGTGCGCTCCACGGTCGGCGGGGACTTCCAGTTCTTCAACGGCATGCCCACCGCCGAGATGACCGTGCCCGCCTACCGGGCCGTCGGCGTGGACCTCTACTCCTCCGCGGTGTTCTGCTTCGCCCCCGAGGTCTCCCTCGCCTTCCACCGGGCGGTCGGCTCCGGCGACACCGCGACGGCGGAACGGCTGCTGGCCGAGTTCTTCCAGCCCCTGGTCGCCCTGCGGGACACGGTCCCCGGCTACGCCATCTCGCTGATCAAGGCGGCGGTGCGGCTGCGTGGGCTGGACGTCGGCGGGGTACGACCGCCGCTGGTGGACCCGAGCGAGGACCACCTCGCCGAACTTCAAAAGATCATCGACTCCGGACGGGGACTGGTGTGACCACACGTATGCGCATCAAGGACCTGGTGATCACCCCGATCGCCTTCCGCGACCCGCCCCTTCTCAACGCGGACGGCGTCCACGAGCCCTGGGCGCTGCGCAGCATCGTGCGGCTGGTGACGGAGGACGGGGTGACGGGCCTCGGCGAGACGTTCGGCGACACCCTCCACCTGGAACGGCTCGCGGCGCTGCGCCCCCATCTGACGGGCCTGAGCGTGTACGCGCTGGGCGAGCTGTACGAGAAGGCGGCGACCCTCTTCGACCACGCGGGCGGCGCGATCTCCTCCTTCGACCTCGGCCGGGTGCACGCCGCCGTCGAGGTCGCCTGCCTCGACGTCCAGGGCAAGCTGGCGGACCGCCCGGTGAGCGATCTCCTCGGCGGCGCGGTCCGGGACTCCGTCCCGTACAGCGCGTATCTCTTCTACAAGTGGGCCGGGCACCCGGACGCCGAACCCGACGAGTGGGGCGCTGCGCTCGACCCCGAGGGCGTCGTGGCGCAGGCCCGCCGCATGATCGACCTCTACGGCTTCGGCTCGATCAAGCTCAAGGGCGGCGTCTTCCCGCCCGACCAGGAGATCGCCGCCATCCACGCCCTCCGCGAGGCGTTCCCCGACCATCCGCTGCGGCTCGACCCGAACACCGCCTGGACGCACGAGACCTCCCTCGAAGTCGCCCGGGCCCTGGACGGCGTCCTCGAATACCTGGAGGACCCGACCGGCGGCATCCCCGGCATGGCGCGGGTCGCCGCCGAATCGCCGCTCCCGCTGGCCACCAACATGTGCGTGGTCGCCTTCGACCACATCCCCCCGGCCGTCGCGCAGGGCGCGGTGCAGGTCGTCCTCGGCGACCACCACTACTGGGGCGGGCTCACCCGCACCCGCCACCTGGGCACCCTCTGCGACACCTTCGGCCTCGGCATGTCCATGCACTCCAACTCCCACCTGGGCATCAGCCTCGCCGCCATGACCCACCTCGCCGCCGCGACCCCCAACCTGACGTACGCGTGCGACACCCACTACCCCTGGAGCGCCCAGGACGACGTGGTGCGCCCGGGCGCGCTCACCTTCGTCGACGGCGCGATCCCGGTCCCCACCGGCCCGGGCCTCGGCGTCGAACTGGACGAGGACGTCCTCGCCCGGCTGCACGAGAACTACCTGACCTGCGGACTGCGCAAGCGCGACGACACGGGGTACATGCGGCGGGTGAACCCGGACTTCGAGGCGGGCCTCCCCCGGTGGTGACGGCGACCGCGTATCTGTACCCCTGGGACGTGGTGGGCGACCCGTCCGCCGCCGAGCGGATCGCGGCCCTGGGCGTGGACGCGGTGGCCCTGGCCGCCGCGTACCACTCCGTACGGGCCGCCACCCCGTTCCACCCCGGGCACCGGGTGGTCGACGCGCACCACGCCGCGCTGTACCTGCCGGTGCGGGACGCGGCGTGGTCCGGGTCCCGGCTGACCCCGGGCACCCCTGGTTGGATGCCCCGCCCCGACTCCTTCCTCGCGGCCCGCGACGCGCTGCGCGCCGTGGGCCTCCCGGTCCACGCCTGGACGGTCCTCACCCACAACACCCGCCTCGGCCGCGCCCACCCCGACCTCGCCGTACGCAACGCCTTCGGCGACTCGTACCCGTACGCCCTGTGCCCCTCGTCCGCCGAGGTCAGGGCGTACTGCACCACGCTGGTGCGGGAGGTCCTGGCGCTGGGCGCGCCGGACGGCCTGGTCCTGGAGGCGTGCGGCCCCCTCGGGCTGGGGCACGGCGGCCACCACGAGAAGACGGACGGCGCGGACTGGGACGCCTCCGTGGACCGGCTCCTGTCGTGGTGCTTCTGCGCCGCCTGCCTGGCCCGCTACGAGGCGGCGGACCTGGACCCGTCCGGCCTCCGCCACCAGGTGAGGCAGGCGGTGGACGGCGGTACCCCCCTACCCCCCACCGTGATGTCCGCGGTTCGTACGATCCGCACCACCCTCACCGCGGACCTGCGCCGCGAGGTGCTGGCGGCCGCCTCGGGCCCCGTCACCCTGCACGCGAGCGCGGACCCCTGGGCCACGGGCCCCTTCGCGACGATCGCCGACGCCGCCGCCCCACCGCCCGTGGACACCCTGGTCGCCTCCGCCTGGACCAGCGCCGACCAGGGCGTCACCAACCTCACCGCCCTCCGCCCCCTGGCCGCCCCGGGCACCCGCCTCGCCGCCTACCTCCCGGCGCTCCCACCCCGCCCGGCGGACCCTTCAGCCCTGGCCGCCGAGTGGACCACCTGCCTGGCGGCCGGCGCGGACGAGCTGCACCTCTACCACGCGGGCCTCGCCTCCCCGGCCCGCCTGACCGCCCTCCGCGCGGCGCTCGACGCGGTCAGGACACGGCCTGAGGTCTGATACGCTGATCCAGCGACATCGACGCGGCGGAAAGCCAAAACTTCCGCCAAGAAGATCGCAGGTAGTGCGACCCCCCGACGGAAACCCGTTAGGCCCGCACGCCGCCTTGTGCGAGACTCGTGCTCGTACACACGCAAGGTCCTGTGGAGCAGTTTGGAGTGCTCGCCACCCTGTCAAGGTGGAGGCCGCGGGTTCAAATCCCGTCAGGACCGCTGCGGCTGGGTAGCTCAGTTGGTACGAGCGTCCGCCTGAAAAGCGGAAGGTCGCCGGTTCGACCCCGGCCCCAGCCACCGCAGCCCGACCAGGGCAAAGCCCCCTCCCGGTTCGCCCGGAGGGGGCTTCTTCGTTGCCTGTGACACCAACGGTTGACGCCAACGGCGCCGGATCTACACCAACCGGCCCTCCAGACGGCCGAGCGCCTTCCGCTGCTCGTCCAGCGAGGCATGGGCGTACACCTGCATGGTCACACCGTGATCACTGTGCCCGGCGATCTGCTGGACGATGTGAACGGGGACGCCAAGATCCAGCAGCAGCGTGATGCAGGTGTGACGCAGATCGTGAAAGCGCAGATCCAGGCCGAGCCGCTTCCTCACCGGGTCCCAGCTCCGACGCAGGTTGTCCGGCTCATACGGCGTCCCGATCCGGGACGGGAAGACCAGCCCGTTTTCCTGCCACGCCATACCGGCCGCCGCCCGCTCCTGTGCCTGACGCTCCTGGTGAGCACGGAGCGCGGAGACCGCGAGGGGCGGGAGGGGAATGGTGCGCTCGGAAGACCGCGTCTTGGGCAGCACGAGCCGTAGTTCTCCGCCAACGCGCTGGAGGTTGGTCAGCACGGTGAGGGTGCCACGCTCCAGGTCCACCGCAGACCAGCGCAGGCCCAGCAACTCACCGCGCCGCATGCCGAGGAGCAGCGCCAGGACGTAGAGGGCGTGCAAGCGGTGCTCCCGGAGCTCCTTGAGCACCAGCTTGGCCTGAGCCGGTGAGAGCCCCTTGCCGGTCCGGTAGGAGGGTGCAGGGGTCTTCACGAGCTTCGCGACGTTCCGCATGATCAGCTCCTCGCGGACGGCGTGCTCCAGGGCGTTCCGCAGCACAGCGTGAATCGACTGGACCATGCGGGCCGACAGCTTGCGCGCACAGCAGCGGCGAGCGGCGCAGCACTGCGGCTTTTCGCGTTCCTTGTCCCAGCCGTTCTTGCAGCACTGGCACTCTTCGCGAACCCGGTTGAGCCAGACCCGGACCTCTTGGGCGCGCAGGTCGCGGAGCTTCTTGCCTCCCAGGCCGGGGATCAAGTGGACGCGCACGACGCTTTCGTAGCCCTGGTACGTCTTGGGCCGCCGGTTGAGCGCCACTTCCTCGGACAGCCAGTAGGCCAGGTAATCGCCGACTGTGGAATCGGTGTCGGGCAGAGGCACACCCTTCTGATCTTGAGACTGGAGATCAACCACACTGCGGTGCACCTCCTCCCACGTCGCGCCGTACACGGACTTGCGCTTCCGAATGCCTGACGCCGTGATCACATAGGCCCGACCCTCGTACCGGCCGTCCTTGCGCTTGATGATCGTTCCGGCGCCATTGGGGTTACGCTTGCGCTGCGATGGCATCAGGCGGCCTCGGCAATCTGGTGGTCGATGAAGTCGCGGAGTGCGGCAGCGGGGACACGGCGGGCGCGGCCGATCGTGATGGAGGGCAAGCGCCGGGACCGGATCAGGTCGTAGACCGTGGAGCGGCCGATCTTGAGCCGGGCCATCACCTCCGGCACGGTGAGCAGTTCGTCAACCATGGGTTGGTACTCCTTCCGTTCCGGGGGCGGGGGTGATGGTGGCGGTGAGCCATTCCTCGGCGGGGGTGAGGCCGGTACCGGCGTAGGCCCAGTGGGCGAGGACGAGCGTGGTCTCGTCCTGCTCCAGCTCGGCGGCGGCTTGGGCACGTCGCCAGGCGGCGCGGGCGTCGCGGAGTGCGCCGAGGGTGGTGGAGTAGCGGCGGGACTTGGTGGAGAAGTGGCCCCGGAAGCCGAGCATGTGAGCCCAGGCGCGGAGTCGGAGGTGTTCCAGGTCCTTCCGCGCACCGAGCGCCCAGGCGGTACGGATGAGCCGCCGGGCGTGCTCGCTGATGTCGAGCTGTGCGACTTCGGCGATGAGCCGTATCGGCCGGTCCAGTGCACCGGTCGCCGTCTCAGCACCCTTGGTGGCGTACTTGGCGATGTACGCGGCCACGGCCCGGTCGGTCAGCTCCTGCTGGCCGTTGAAGTCGGCGCCCCGTATGGGCCTCACGTCGAGTTCGCTACCGAAGGCGAACGTGTGGGCCCGTCCGTCGATGACCGGCCCGGCAACCTGTGCCTTGGGGGTAGCCGCCTGGAGGGCGTCGGTCAGCAGCTCGACCGTGGCCCAGGCCGGAGGCGGGGTGTCGCCACCGCCAGGGCCGTCGATGCGGATCACGGCATGGAAGTGGACGGCGCCACGCTTCTGGTACTCGGCGACCTTGGCGAAGGACAGCCGGGCGTGGTCGCGGAAGGCCCGTTGGGTGAGTCCGGCCCGCTTGGCGACCTCCCGCCGCAGGTAGATGGAGAAGCGCCGCCAGAGCATGCCCGCGTGGGCGTTCCAGAGCACCGCGGATTCGTAGTCATACCTGTCCGGGGCCAGCGGCGTGCCAAGGACGTCGTCCTCCTGGTCGTGGCGGACGCCGCACCGGCACCGACGGACCGTGCCAGCCGGACCGGTAGGCCGGTTGTGGACGGGTCCGAAGCCGGGCGCGGTGAAGGTGGCGAAGACGCGCGGGTGCGTGGCGACGTCTTCCGGTGTGCCTTTGCCGCCGCGTAGCCCGGCGGTGATCAGGTGGAAGGTGTCGCGGCGGTAGGTCTCGGCGCAGGCCGCACACCGGGTGGTGCGGCGGTTGTTGCAGCGGACCAGCAGATGCCCGGCAGGCAGGTCGGTCGAGTTCAGGTGGTGCAGGACGCGGCCGACCTCGCCAGTCTCCCGGTTGACGTGGTGTTCGGTGCGGTGGCCGTCGAGGCGGATCGGGGTGGTGCAGCCGCCGAGGCCGGAGAGTTGGCGGAGCAGTGCGGGCATGGTGCCGAGCGCCGCCAGGTTGCCGAGTTGGGGCAGCGGCGGCGGGGTGGTGCGGGTGATGATGGGTGTCACCTCTTTCGAGGGGTTGGGTTGCCGGGGCGGCGGATGCTTGGCGGTATCGAGGCCGCCCCGGCAGTCGTGTTGGTTGTGGGTCAGCGGTGGCGCTGGCTGGTGAGCAGCGAGCGCATGACGACGGCGGCCACGGCGACGGATATGGCCGTGACGACGACGGCCGCCAGGAGCGCGGTCAGGACGACGCCGACCACGAGCACGACACCAACCGTCCGGGCACTGGGCCCGAGCCACGGCGTCTGCTGAGCAGGAGTAGGAGCGTGCTGGCAGGAGCAGACCGGAGCGTGGCTGTGCTGGACCGCCGGAGCGGTCGGGGCGGGCATGTGGACGGTCGATGGGGTGGGGGCTTCGGGGTACTTCGGTCGGAACACGGCGATCTCCTCTTTCCTACTCGTCTAGTCGTGTTAGCGGTTGACTGTGTCGACTCCGGAGCGCGTACCGGACTCCACGAAGGGCGCGAGGCCGGTGTGGGCGAGCCAGAAGCCGAACAGCGCGATGACGACGGCGACCCACATGCGGACGCCCAGGAACTTGATCGCGAACCAGGCGATGACGCCGAGTACGAAGACCAGGGGCAGGCTGACGGTCACGGGCGATCTCCTTTCAGCGGACGGGGCAACGGTGGGTACGGGCAGCCAGCTCGGCGGCGGCCCGGGTGTCGTAGTCGGCGGAGAAGTCGCAGCGCGGAGCGGTGCACACGGCGGTGTGCTTCTCACGGCCCCGCTGGTCGTTGGCGGTGCCGACGCGGACCGGGCCGATGCGGATGACGCTGCGGAAGCGGCGAGGCGCGGGCATCAGCCGTTCTCCCCTCGGCCGGTGAAGTCGTCGGCGTGGTCGGCCAGCCAACGCCTGATCTCCGCGCGTTCGTCGATGTCGGCAGCGAGGATGACCGGTTCGGCGATGCTCACGGCCTCAATGAACCGGTCGTGTCGGGTGAGTTCGGCAGCGCGCATGAGGGCGCACAGGGTGGACGGGCGCACAGGTGTCGTCTCCTTGATCAGTTGAGGTGGGTGGCGATGGCGTCGGCCAGCGGCGCGGGGACGCCGAGCCGGGCGCGCAGCGTGTCGGTGTCCATGGGTGAGCCAGTACGGGTGTGGTGTTCGTCGGCGAGCTTGCGTGCGTGAGTGACGAGCGCTGCCGGAACGTGCGGCGCGGGAGCCTTCGGCAGCTCGGGCTCCGGTTCGACAGGTGACTCCGCGGTTTCCGGTTCGGCCGGAGCCGACGCGGTTGCGGCCGCTGGTGCGGTGTGCGCGAGGAGCGTTCCGCCGAGGAAAGCGACGGCTGGCCATCCGGCGACGAGGATGCGCAACCAGGCCGGTACGTTGGCCAGGTCGAGCAGCCCGGCGGTGGCGACGTTCGCCCCGAGCGACGCGGCCAGCGCAACGACGAACCAGCACCAGCCCGACGCCTTGGACGACCCCGAGCGCAGCCGCCGCCAGGCCGCCACAAGCAGCAGGTCCACCGAGACCGGGTAGGCCCACGCCTTCCACCCGTCCTGTCCGGCCGCCGAGGCCAGGTCATGCGGCGAAGGACAGCGCAGCGGCGATGACCGCTTGCACCAGCACCGCGTCGACCCGCGCCAAGTGAGCGCGCATGGGTAGAGACTCCTTCCAATGGGGTCAGCCGTCTGCCGTGAGTTCGTCGACACGTGCGCGAGCGACAGCGGCAACCTCGGCGGCCTCGATGTCATCGGGCTGAGCGGCGGCGATGCGCTCCAGCAGATCGGCTTTGCGGCTCATCAGCTCCGCCTGGTCCCCGGCACCGGACTTGCGGAAGTCGGCCAGGTCGGCGATGAGCGCGGAGACCTCGGAGATGGTGGGACGGGACACAGGTACTCCAATCGGTTTCAGGCATGGCATCGGTAGGGACATGGCGCGGTGCGGTCGCGCCGACCATTGGTTGGGAGTGGCTTATTCGGTGGCCGGGAGCGGCTTGAGCAGGGAGGTCGGAGCGCTCACCGGAACGGCCGGCACGTCCGGTCGGAACGGTTCGAGCGAGGGCAGGTCCGGCACGAGATCAGCGGTCTCGCGGCAGACTTCGGCAGCGGCACCCAGCGACAGGAACGGCGGACGGATACGGGACCAGCCACCGGAAGTGTCTCCGGCGACAGCCAGGCCGGGCCGCTCTGGAGCGATGTCGCAGGCCGCGCCGACCGCTTCAGGGGCGATGTCACCCAACGCCATCTTGGCGGAGGCTTCATCGTTCACGCGGTGGCAGACCCGGCCGGTCAGCTGAGCCCGCAGCATCGTCGCGCCCTTGCCTAGCTCGGCACCGAACCGCTGTCCGCACACCTCCAGGTAGATGCCTGCCGCGCGGCCGAGTTGGGCCAGCCGGATGAGCTGGGTAACCATCTCATCCCGCCGTTCCTCGTCCTTCCGTGTGGCGACGAGGAACAGCTCGGCCACCTCGTCCACGAGCAGCACCACCGGCACGGGCCGTTCCTCGTCCGGCAGGCCCCAGATGTCAGAGGTGACCTCTTCATCCGGCGTGCTCGGAGCGATGCCCTGCCGCTTTTTGATCAGGTCGTATCGGTCCTCCATCAGTTCAATCAGCTCAGGCAGCAGCTCAGCCGTTTGCACAGGGTCGGTGACCAGCGCCGACAGTCGCGGGGCGAACGGCGCCAGCTCCACACCCCGCTTGCAGTCGATCCCCGCCAGCGCGACCGACTGCCGGGCCAGCCCGGATATCAGGTGCCGCAAGAACATGGACTTCCCCGACAGCGTCGCGCCCAGGGTCAGCTGGTGCGGAACGGCCCGGTAGTCCCGTACGAACGGCGTCGCGTCCTCCCGCAGCGCCACCGGCACCTTCAGGAAGTCGCCCGCCATCCTGCGGGGCATCCGTACCTTCCGCAGCACGTCGAAGCCGATCAGCCGCAACTCGACCACCCCCGGCTTGACCACGTCCACGTACACGCCGTGAACGCCCCAGGCATGCCGCAGCCGTTCAGCCGAAGCGGCCACGTCGGCAGGTTCCTGCCCCGGTGCCAGCCGCAACCGGACCCGTAGACCGGTCGACGTTGGCCGTATGAGCCCCCGGCGAGGAGGCACCGGCCGCACCTCCCGGTGGGTGAGCGCCTGTGTCGTCCAGGCCCGCAGCCGGGACGGCGGAACAGTCAGCCCGCACGCGTCCATCACCGACCCGTACGACCCCAGCAGCCGGGCCGTGGAGATGGGCATCCCAACCGTCGACCAGTACGCGGCCGGGTGCCGGGCCCGGAGGTAGGCGGCCCCGCCGACTATTCCGGCGACCGGGCCACCCACCTCCATCAACGTCATGGCGTCGTTCATCGGGCTCAGGCCTCCGCGCCAACCGGCATGGCGGCCGGGGCGATGGCGTCAGCGCGGAAGGCGATGCCGTGCCGCTGTTGCCCGTTGAAGACGTTCTCCCACGGCCGGGCGATCAGCCCGAACAGCGTCACCGGCGAGCCGAGCGCCAGTCCTTCCGTCACGCCGCTTTCCGGCACGGTGACCTGGAGCAGGGAGGATTCCCCGCCGTCGATGTAGACGACGCCCAAGCGCATCAGCGTCTCGCCGGTCTGCGCGTCCTTGGCGATCTCGCCGGTCTGCCGGTCCCTGACCTTGGGTTCCGGGGCCTCGGTCAGCAGGACCGCGGCACCGGAGGTCTCGACACGGATGGAACGCAACTTGCTTCTCCTTCTCTCGCAGCCTTGCCCACCTAGTTGTCTAGATGAGTACCAGTGGTCGAACCCGATCGCGCCGGGAACGATCACCACCATGCCACACCACTCAGCCACTCGTCTATACGAGTATGTGTCTGCGTGTGTACGAGTCGGGAAAAGCGGCCCGCCACGGCCGCACAGCGAGCCATCCGGCCCGCCTGTCAGGTGGCGGGAAGCTGGTAAGCCAGGACGTAGGCGTCAGCGGCCATCACGGTGTCGCAGACCTCGACCGCGCGCCCCTCAGTATCGAAAGCCGTACGGATCAGCGAGATCACCGGGACACCGGAGGCGAGCTGGAGCGTGCGCACCTCGGCGGGCGAAGGCATCCGGGCACGGATCTCCTCATCGAAGTGGTCCAGGCGGTGCCCCAGCTCCTCCAGCCGGGCATAGATGCCACCGGGGCCGGGGTTGGGCTGCGCGATCGGAGTGTTCCGGGCCAGGTCCAGCGGCAGGTACGAGGTGGCGAACTCCACCGGCCGCCCGTCCAGCAGATACCGGCGCCGCCGGGCCAGCACCTTGCGCGGCGAACCGAGCCGGGCCGAGATATCCGGCGACGGCCGTTCTTCCTTCACCTCCAGGCCGTCGACCTCCGGACGGCTTCCCGCTGCTTCGGCCTCCACAGTGAAGGCCGCCTTCCCCTGCTCCCGATGGCGTCGGGCGAACCGGTCCGAGGCCAGCCGTCGCACGGGAGGTCGTGGCCGGACGAAGACCCCCTTGCCGTGCTCGGAGACCACCAGCCCCTCTTGCTGGAGCAGCGACAACGAGTTGCGCACGGTCATCCGTGACACCGTGAAGTGCTCGACTAGCTCAGTCTCCGAGGGGAGCTTGTCCCCCTCCCGGAAGCGGCCTTTGTCGATCGCTTCCCGCAGCGCGTCGGCGATCTGCCGGAACACCGCCCGGTCGCTCGTGGGGTCCAATACACCCAGAACAGAGGTCAGAGAAGGCATATGCACATACTCCTTTAGGTATCTAGACGAGCGGCTAAGCGGTGTTGCTACGGTGGAAAGCCTAGCCAGCCGAGAGGGGCGTGGAACGTGAGCACTGAGCGCCCGCACTCCGTAAGCGTCGCCGGAGTCATCGTCGACGACGCTGGCCGTGCGTTGCTGATCAAGCGACGGGACAACGGTAAGTGGGAACCGCCCGGCGGCGTGCTCGAACGCGAGGAAACCATCCCGGACGCC
>NZ_JAIWIH010000045.1:0-50054 GCF_052851135.1 Streptomyces sp. BRA346
TCCAGCGGGTACTTCCTCGGGGCAGGCATCGTCTGGGCTCCTCTCATGAGACCCATCTGACCCCCTGTCACTCCTCCCCGCATCTCGGGGGAACCTCAGAAGTACGGCGCTAGCCCACCGTTGGCGAAGCCGGCCTCGGCCGCGAGCTCCCGCATGGTCACGGCGGCGAGGCCGCGGCGGCCGATGAGCGCCCAGACGGACTTGACGATCAGACGTCGGCGCGCGTTGTGATCAACGATCTTCGGCATGCAGTCACTCCCCGCTCCGCCGTCTCTCCGTCGTGCGGCGTCACACGAGCATGGCCGCCATGCTGATGATCATGAGTGTCGCGCCGGACTCCCGGCACACCTGGCCCCGGCGTGCCGCGGGGGCGGCTCCCTTCGCGGCGGCAGGAGCGTGCACCAGCTGCCGGAGCATGATCTCACCGGCTCTGGCCGTAATCCAGACGACGACGATGAGCACGGCGGGCCCGGCCGCCGGGGCGCCGGTCATGCCGGCCATGTGGGCGTGAGCCCCGGAGCCGGAGTGGCCGGTCATGACCAGCATGAGCAATGTCATCGCGGCAAGGTCGACCGCCGCGGCCCGGCTGCGCCGGTCCCCGACAGCCCGGACAGCAGTCCACAGGCAGGCCGCCGCCACCATCCAGGTACCGGGCGCTGCTCTGCCGCCGGCCATGAGCACCATGCCATTCAGCGCCAGCAGTTGCGGTCCCCAGCGGTGCACCCGACCGGGCAGGTGGCCGGCAAGGCACAGAACCGCCCCTGCCGAACCGGCTACCGCAAGCCACTCACTCATGGCCACCGTGGTCGCAGCAACCGTGTGCGCCGGAGGTGTTCGGGGGAACGTCGAGGGTGGGATTGCGGTCGAAGAAGCCTGTCGGCTTCAGCGTGAAGCCGGTGTAGTCGACCGGCATGATCGGCCAGTCCTCCGGGCGGGGCGCGTGGGTGAGGCCGAAGGTGTGCCAGACGACCAGGGACCGCCCGTCGATGTCCCGGTCGGCCGCCACGTAGGCGGGCAGTCCGGCACCTCCCGGATGCTGGTTGACGAAGTCGCCGGCCGGGTAACGCTCGGCCGGGTCGTAGGCGGTGACCCACAGGTGCTTGGTGGCAAAGGCGGCCCGAGCGGCGATGGAGGACTCCGGGGCAGCGAGCAGGGTCGGCTTGCCCTCGGGGTGGAGGACATAACTGACCGGTTTCCCCAGGGCGTTGAGCGAAGTGGGGTTGGTGATGTGCCAGACCCGGTCGACCGCCATGTCGGCGGTGCGCTGGGCTTCGCTCTCCCGGGTCAGGGGTGTGCGACGGTAGGTGAAGGCGTTGCCGCGAGGATTTCCGGACCCCATCGGGACCCGTACGGCGTCGACCTCCTCGACCCGGTTCGCCGTACCGTCGAGCGCCATGTCCAGGCGGGCGCAGAACAGGTGCTGGTGGTAGGGGGCGCCGAGGCCCGGGGCGATTTCGGCGGCGTACGGGTAGTCGTCGCCCGGGTGAGCGGAGGTGAAGACCACGCCAGTGGCCTTGGCTTCGAACTCGATGGTGCCGTCGAGGTAGAGGTACCAGTAGAAGCCGTAGTCGTAGTTGCCGATGGTGGTGAAGAAGGAGAGCACCATGCGGCGCTGACGGCGGGTCTCGCTGGAGCCGGCCCACAGGTCGGTGTGCTTCCAGAGGATTCCGTAGTCCTCCTCGTGCAGGCAGACGGCGTTGGGGAGGGTCCGCGGGTGGCCGGCCTCGTCGGCGATGACGGCGTCGAGGTAGGTGATGTCGCCGAGGCAGTCGCAGCCGAGTCGCAGGGCGTTGGCCGACCGGCCGATCAGGTACTCGCCGGTGTCGAAGTAGTTCTGCCAGGACCGCACCGGGGAGGGATCGGCGTAGGGCACGACCATCTCGGCGATCGAGGCACGGTGGATGATCGGGCGCTCGCGGCCCTTGTCCCGGTCGTAGAAGGCCAGTTGCTGCAGTATCAGGCCCTCGCGGGCGTCGAAGCCGATCCGCAGGGACCAGTTCTCCCAGCTGAGGAGATTGCCCCGGAGTGTGAAACTGGGGCCTTCGGGCTGGGTGATCTCGATGGGTTTCTGCGTGGTGCGGGCAGGACCGGCGACGGAGAGGTCGTCGAAGTTCCCGGTCCCGGTGGGCACCGGGACCGGCCCGAGGTCGACAATGCGGTGAACCTTGCGGTTGAGGACGTCGACGTAGCCGACCAGCCCGTCCACGGGATGGGCCCAGGCGTGGTCCGCCGGGTGTTCCTGTACGAACGCGAGGCCGCGCAGGATCCGGACGCCCGCCTCCTCCGGGTACTCGTCGGCATAGACACCGGCGGACAGCGGGGCGACGCGCACCTTCGCCACGTCCAAGCCCCGTCCGCTCAGTGCGGCGAGCCACTCCTCGTCCTGGGCGAGGACCTCCTCGACGACGTCGAACTCCTTTTCCAGAACCGGCAGTTGGCCGTCAGTGGCGGCATCCACCGTCCGGTCGGCAAGGACGCCTTCCGTCAGGGACAGGATGACGTCACGGTCCGGAGCACCCGCGGTGTCGAGGAGCAGTACGCGCACCCGACGGTCCACCGGGGACCCCTCGGCGAAGGCGCGCAGGTCGCTCCTGGTGGGCTCATCGAGCCCCACGTAGACGAAGCGTGTCGCGTCCCGGAGGTACCCAGCCTCGTCGAGTACCGAGCGGACACCCGTGATCTCGTCGGCGGTCAGTTGGTCGAGCGGGTGAACTGTGGCGGTCATCGTGCTCTCCAGGCGTTCGCTCAGAGGTGCGGTTTTTTTCTACGTCAGTAGAGGAAAAAGCCGAGATGTGTTCCCCGTCCATCCCCCGGCGGGAACTTTCCGCGCGGCGGCCCGGGCCGGTGCACGGACAGGAGAAACGGGGTGCACGCGCCGGCGGACCTGTGGGTGCCTCCTGCCCCAGCAGGCACCCACACGCCGGCCTCGGCAGTCAGGCGGACGCGGACACGCCCGTGACGCTGTCACCCGGCACCGGATTCCCGGAGCGTGCCGGGCCCGCGCCACGCCGTGCGTATCCCAGCGCGACCCCACCGGCGAAAACGGCGACGACGGCCAGTTCGAGGGCGAGCGCGGTGGCACCGGAGGCGGAGATCAGGGTGGTGAAGTTGTGCAGCGCCAGCCCGGTGGCACTCAGCAGCAGGGCGATGGAGGCGAGCGGCGCGATCAGCGTGTTCCAGGGCCTGCGATCGAGACCGGTCCGGCGGAAGAACACGATGACGGAGGCCGAGGTGAGCAGGTACAGGAGCATCAGCGAGAGGACACCGACGCCTCCGCCCCAGGTCAGCAGTGTGATCACCGGGTCCGCTCCGGCCATGGCGAACGGGATCACGATCGCGATCGTGACGAGGGTCTGGACCAGGCTCGCGGTGTACGGGGCGCCCTGGCGGTTCGTTCGGGAGAGCCAACCGGGCAGGATGCCGGTGGCGCCGAGGGAGTGGAAGTAGCGGTTGATCCCGTTGTGGAAGGCCAGCACTCCGGCCAGCAGCGAGGTGGCCAGCAACACCTGCATGACGTCGGTGGCCCAGCCCCCCAGGGTGTGCGAGACCGCGTCGAACACCACTGCGGTGGCGTCGCCCTTCCGCAGTGCGTTCAGCGCCACCCCCTGCACCTTGTCCGACCCGTAGTAGCTGACGAACATCCAGGAGACGAAGGCGAAGAAAAGCGAGATCACGGCGACGGAGAGATACGTGGCGCGGGGCACGGTACGGCCGGGGTCCTTCGCCTCCTTGGCGTAGATGGCGGTGGACTCGAAGCCGAGGATGCAGGCGATCGCGAAGGTCAACGCGACGCCCGGCGCCCCGGCGAAGAACGCCGTGGGCGTGAAGGAGCCGGCGAGGTCCAGGCCTTGGGGGCCGCCGCCCGACAGCAGCTGGTAGACCGCGAACACCAGCAGGAGGGACGTCTCGGCCACTACGAGGGCGCCGAGGAGCTTCGCCCCGAACTCGATGTTCAGCGACCCGAGCATCTGGACGAGGAGGACGGTCGCCACCGTCCACAACCACCAGGGCAGGTCGAGCGAGGCATACTTCTGGAACAGTCCCTGGACCACCACGCCGTAGAGTCCGTACATGCCGGCCTGGGTCGCGCTGTAACACAGCACGGCGACCTGGGACGCGCCGACGCCGAGGGGTTGTCCCAGTCCGCGGGACACGTACGCGTAGAAGGCACCGGCGTCGGTCACGTGCCGGCTCATCGCGATGAAACCGACCGAGAACAGGCCGATCATGACGCCGACCACGAGGTAGACGGCGGGCGCTCCGCCGCCGTTGCCCAGACCGAGCGGTACGGGAAGGGTTCCGGCGACACCTGTGAGCGGAGCCTGCGCGGACAGTACGAAGAACAGGATCCCGGTCACCCCCACGGCTCCCTGCCGCAGGTGGGTGCGATGTTCCGGGCTCGAGGACTGTCGGGTCACTAAAACTCCCTGGAAGGCGGGGCAAAGGCAGAGTGACATCTGCGGGCGATCGGGGCCGGATGGCCCGTCCGCGGGTTTCGACCGCTCGTCGGCGGCCAGGAGTGGAGGCCTGCGGAACCCCGCGAGCGAGTGAAGAACACGGGCCGCCGGGGGGGTGCCCGCCAAGCGGGCACCGGTCTCCTCAGCCTGATGTGGAGTACTGTGCGCCAGCCCCGGGCCGCCGGAGTGCGGTGGGGTGCACCCGTTCCCGCCATCGCATGCACGGCGGTGGCCAAGCCGGGAGAGATTTCGTCGTTCTCTGCCCGTGCGTACACCTTCCCAGCAAGAATGGCGTGAGGAAACATTCAGGAAGCTGGCGATGAATGCACGCGAGCCATTGGTGACCGAGAGACCTCTAGCGGGTGAAGCACGCCATGCGAACCATCGTGACCACCGAATCCGTCGCCAGGACGGAACGCTTTGATCACTGGACGTTCGAGATGTCCAAGGTGTTCCGCGGCCTCGACACGGTGCCTCTCTCGCAGACCCCCTTCCACGGCAACGCCGCCACCGACGAGATCGGTCTGCTCCATCTGAGCTCGATCAGCGCGGGCCCGCTGCGCGTCCGTCGTACCGAGCAGCTGGTCGCCCGGCACGACGAGGACTTTTACAAAGTCGCCCTCCAACTCGTCGGCACCTCCATGGTCGAACAGGACGGCGTGCGCAGTACGCTCCGCCCCGGAGACCTCACGATCTGCGACACCTCACGTCCGTACTCGTTCACCTACCCCACCGACTTCCGGACCGTGCTGATGGCGCTGCCGCGTCCGATGCTGCCCGTTCGTGCCGATGCCCTGCGCGGCCTCACCGCTCGGCGGATCACTGCCGACGGCGGCGTCGGAGCGGTCGTCGGGCCATTCCTGCGGTCGCTGGGCGAACAGAGCCACGGCCATGCGGGCCCGGCGACCGGGAGCCTCATGGACGGCGCCGTCTCCCTCGTCACCGCCCTCGTCACGGAGCGGCTGGCACGAACCGTACCCAGCACTCCGCAGGACGCGATGATGCTCCGCATCCGCGCATACATCGAAAACCGGCTCTCCGACCCCACGCTGGCTCCGGATTCGATCGCTGAAGCACATGGCATCTCGCGCCGCTATCTCTTCAAGCTGTTCGCCTCCGAGGACACGACCGTCAGCGGCTGGATCCGTATGCGGCGCCTGGAGCGCTGTGCCCGCGACCTGTCGGTCACGGGCGCGGCCGAGCAGCCGATCAGCATGGTCGCCGCGCGCTGGGGTCTCCTCGACTGCCGTCACTTCAGCCGGCAGTTCAAGGCGGCGTACGGCGAGACACCGCGGGACTTCCGGCGACGGGCGCTGGCCGATGGACCCGGGTCCTGACCCCGGGCCGGCAGTCACCACCGGGCACTGGCCCATCCCCCCTACGACGCTCGTACTCTCCGCTCTCATGTCCCTGTTCTCAAGCCGCCACAAGCCACATCTCGCTCCCGCACTCGACGACGGCGAGCTTTGCCGTGTGGTGAAGGCCCTGCACGACGTACGCCGCCCCGGCATGATCGGCATGACGGATCTCCACGTGTCACGCGTCTCGGACCTGCTGAGGCATACCGGCGCGGACTGGGACCGCCGCGCCCATCGGCTGTCCGTACTCGCACGGACCACGGCCGACTCCGGTGTTCCGTCCACTTGGGTCGCCCGCGAGCCGCACCGTGCCGATGCACTGCTCCTGGACGCCTGGGCGCGGGTGGTACGGGGCCGGTCATCCGGAGGACTCGGCGATGCGGACGCCGTCGTCACGTCTTGCCACCGGGCGGCGGACCTGAGCCCCGAGGATCCGACCCCTTGGGTGATCATGCTCGACGCGTCGCGTCTGGCACGCTGGGCGCCGCGCAGGGTTCGGGCGGTGTGGCATGAGGCGGTCGCGCGAGACCGCTGGAATCGTGAGGCCCACTTGCAGCTGCTCGGCTACCTCTCGCCGGAGGAGGGCGGCTCGCTCATACAGGTCCTCGACTTCGTCGACTCCCTGCGCGGGCAGGCACCGGGCAACGCCCCGACGGCCGGTGTGGAACTCACCGCCGCCGTCGGCCAGTATCGGAGCGTCGTGGCCAGAGGCGGAGTCGAGGCTCTCATGGCCCGGGACTTCTGGAAGCACGGGCCGGTCTCCCAGGCCCTGGGCAGGGCCGGCGAGACCTGGCCGAGGCCGGGTTACCTGCGCCACGCCGCGGCACTGGCGGACCTGAACGTCCTCGCCTACGCCTTGGTCACCGCCGGGCGGAGAGGCCAGGCCGCTCGCGTCTTCACGGCGCTTGAGGGAAGGGTGACCAGCTGGCCGTGGCGGCTCGGCGGCGATCCGGTCAGCAGGTTCGCGTACGAACGGGCACGCGCGGTCCGGTGAGGGCCGCCCCGCGGCGAGAGCCGGTTTCCCTCACCTCGCCCCGAGACAGAAGGCGCGGATCGCCTGGGCCACCGCCAGAACTTCGCGGGTAGCCTCCTCGACGCGATCACGCCGGTGTGAGACGAACGTGACACACGCGTCGAGGACGTCGCCGTCGTGGGCCACGGTCGCCGCGACAGCATGCGCTCCCGGCTCCACCTCGCCATGGCTGACGGCCCAGCCGCGGCGACGGGCCTCACGCACCGCGTCCGGGTCCTCGGGGGTGGCCGGGCGCCCGGCCTGGATCGCGCACGGTGCGGCTCCGCGGTCCAGCGGCTGACGGCTGCCCTTGCGGTACGCGAGGTGGTAGTCGGCCTGGGAGGGGACGGCGGTGGCCACGGCGACCACACTGTCCTGCTCGGCCACGAACACGACGGCCGTACCACCGTGCTGGTCCGCCAGCCGCTGCAGATGGGGTTGGACGAACTCGACGAGTGTGGGCTGCGACATGTTCGCGAGGCTGTGCAGCTCCGGACCGGGACGGTAGTGCCCGGCGTTGTCCCTGGCGACGAACCCCTCCGCCGTAAGCGTGTTGACCAGGCGATGGACCACGGTGCGGTGCAGCCCCGTCTGCGTCGCGATCTCCGTCGCGGTCAGTCCTTGGGGGCGTTGTGCCACCGCGCGAAGGACGGTGAGACCACGGACCAGGGTCTGCGCTGCCGGCTGGCTGGGACGCTTCGCCGCTACCACTCCGGCATCGCCCGCTCCGGTTGCGCTCTGCGCACTTCCACTCATGGAAAGAGTCTAGCCAGGCGTGCCCTCCGACGCGGTCGGCTTCCGCGCTCACAGGCGGGGTCCGCGCCTCAGGAATGCGCGGGCTTGCTCTTGACGGGAACGCCGACACCACTCAAGCTGTGTGCATCAAGCGCACAGTGAGAGTGCACTAATCGCACGCACTGGCCTCTGACGCCCCTGGGCTCCGGGACGGACCCCAGCCGCGTACCACGGCCGGCCCCTGTGCCACTGCCTGGAGGATCCGGGCGATCCACGAGAGGAGTCACGCCTCATGACCGATCCCGTCACCGACGCGCCAGAGGGCGACACCGCCGGCAGGAGCGGTGCGCGGGTGCTGGTCGAGACCGCCGCCGACGGCGGTGTCGAGGTCTGCTTCGCCAATCCCGGCACCACGGAAATGCCGCTGGTGACCGCGCTCGACGCAGTCCCCGCCGTACGTCCCGTGCTCGGACTGTTCGAGGGCGTGTGCACCGGAGCAGCGGACGGCTACGCGCGGATCACCGGAAAGCCGGCGATGACGCTGCTGCACCTGGGCCCGGGCCTCGCCAACGGACTCGCCAATCTGCACAACGCCCGTCGGGCCAACTCACCCGTCCTCAATGTCGTCGGGGACCACGCCAGCTGGCACCTTCCCTACGACGCCCCACTGACCAGCGACATCGTCTCGCTGGCGACCCCGGTCTCCGGCTGGGTCGGCACCGTCGGCTCCGGCGCGCAGATGAGCCGGGCGACCGCCGAGGCCCTCACGGCCTCTCGGACACCGCCCGGGTGCGGCGCCACGCTGATCGTCCCGGCGGACTTCCAGCAGGAGACGATCGACGCGCCGCTCGCCTCCGTACCGCCGCGCCCTGCCCCGGCACGGCCCGACGCGGAGGCGGTGGAGCAGATCGCCGAGCGGTTGCGCGGCGGTATGCCCGCCGTCGTACTGCTCGGCGCCTCCGCCCTGACCGAACGCGGACAGCGGGCAGCCCACCGGATCACCGAGGCGACCGGGGCGACCCTCTACAGCGAGACCTTCCCCGCAGCGGCCGAGCGCGGCGGCGACCTGCCCGCCCTGGACCGGCTGCCCTATTTCCCCGAAGCGGCGTGCAAGGCTCTGGCCGACGCACACACCGTGGTCCTCGCCGGAGCCCTGGAGCCGGTCGCCTATTTCGGCTACGCGGGCCTGCCCAGTGTGCTGGCCGAGCCCGGAACCGTGCGGGTGCTCGCCGAGCCGGGCGGCGACGCCGAGCAGGCGCTGGAGGACCTGGCGGACGTGCTCGGCGCTCCGGCCGCACCGCCGCGCCGTCAGTCGCACATCGCGGATGACACCGGCCTCCCGTCCGGCCCGCTGTCCGCGGCCGTGGTCGGCCGGACCGTCTCCGCCCTGCTGCCCGAGGGAGCGATCGTCTCCGTTGAGGGTGGCACCTGCGGATACCCCTTCTTCACCGCCTCGGCACAGGCCGCCCGCCACACCACGCTGACCAACACCGGCGGAGCGATCGGCCAAGGACTGCCCGCCGCCCTTGGCGCGGCGATCGCGGCCCCCGAGCGCCAGGTGATCGCCCTCCAGTCTGACGGCAGCGCCCAGTACACGATCCAGGCGCTGTGGACCATGGCTCGTGAGCAGGCGTCCGTGGTCACGCTCATCGCGTCCAACCGCAGGTACGGCATCTTGCGCACGGAGCTGAATCGCCATGGCCAGAGCGCCGTGGGAGCCGCCTCCGCCGCCCTGACGAGCCTGGACTGCCCGCCACTGGACTGGGCAGCCCTCGCCACGGGCTATGGCGTACCGGCCCAGCGCGCCGAGACCGGCACCGAACTGGCCCATGCGCTCGACCGTGCGCTGGCCGCGAGTGGTCCACAGCTCATCGAGATGGTCCTGTGAAAGGAACCCCTGTGTCCTCCAGCACCCGGCACACACCGCCCGTCCCCGACGAAACCACGGCCGAGGGCAGAGTGCGGCACTTCCTGTCCGCGCCGCGCACGATGCTCATCGGCGGTGTCTGGGAGTCAGCGGTCTCCGGACACGTCTTCGACACCGTCGATCCGGCCACCGGCTCGGTCCTCACCCAAGTCCCGGACGGGGACGGTCAGGACATCGACCGCGCGGTCACCGCCGCCCGCCGCGCGTTCGCCGATCCGTCCTGGCGCCGCCTGAGCGCACTCGACCGCGGCCAGTTGCTGCACCACGTCGCCGACGTCATCGAGGCCAACGCCGACGAACTGGCGCTGCTGGAGTCCCGCGACAACGGCAAGCCGGTCTCCGTGGCCCGGGCCGTCGACGTCGGCACCAGCGTCAAGCTGTTCCGCTACTTCGCAGGGTGGCCCACCAAGCTGGAAGGCAGCACCATCCCGGTCTCGCCGCGCGGCGGACTGCGGGTGCTGAACTACACCACCCATCAGCCGGTCGGGGTGGTCGGGCTGATCGTGCCGTGGAACTTCCCCATGTCGATGGCCTGCTGGAAACTGGCGCCCGCGCTGGCCACCGGCTGCACTGTCGTCCTCAAGCCTGCCGAGGAGACCCCGCTGTCCACGCTACGGCTGGCCGAGCTGCTGGTCGAAGCCGGAGTCCCCGATGGCGTGGTCAACGTGGTCACGGGCCGAGGTGCGACCGCGGGGGCGGCCCTCGCCGCGCACGACGGCGTGGACAAGATCGCCTTCACCGGCTCCACCGAGACGGGCCGTGCGATCGTCCAGGCGGCCGCGGGGAACCTGAAGAAGGTCTCCCTCGAACTCGGCGGCAAGTCACCCAACATCGTGCTGCCCGACGCCGACCCGGAGGCGGTCGCGGAGGCCGCCGCCCAGGCGATCTTCTTCAACCAGGGGCAGGTGTGCACCGCCGGATCCCGGCTGTACGTGCACGACGCGCTGTACGACGACGTACTCGAAGCGGTCTCCGAACGCGCCGAGCGGATCGTGGTCGGGCCGGGGGACGACCCCGCCACCGAGATGGGCCCGCTGGTCTCCGCCCGCCATCACGCGCGGGTCACCGGCTACATCGCGTCCGGACGGCAGCAGGGCGCACGGCTGACGGCCGGCGGCGGGCCGCCAGAGGTGGCGGGGCTCTACGCGGAGGGCTACTTCCTGCGGCCGACCGTCTTCGCCGACGCCGACCACGGCATGCGGATCGTACGCGAGGAGATCTTCGGCCCGGTACTCGCCACGATGCGCTGGAACAACGTGGACGATCTCGTCGCCAAGGCGAACGACTCGCCTTTCGGATTGTCGGCCGGCATCTGGACCTCCGACCTCGGCCACGCCCACCGGATCGCCGACGACCTCCAGGCCGGCACGGTCTGGATCAACTGCTTCAACCTCACCGATCCCGCGTCTCCTTTCGGCGGCGTCAAGCAGTCCGGCTGGGGCCGCGAAATGGGACGCACGGTGCTCGATCTCTACACAGAGGTCAAGAGCGTCTGGGTCAACTTCGGCTGACACCTCGTCATTTTGGAGCATCATGGATCTGGAACTCACCGGCAGAGCAGCCGTCGTCACCGGTGGCAGCCTCGGCATCGGCAGGGCCGTCGCCCGCGAACTGGCCCGAGAGGGCGCCGATGTAGTGATCACCGCCCGCCGGCCGGCCGCCTTGGAACGGACCGCCAAGGAGCTGGAAGCCGAAACCGGCCGCAGGGTGATCCCCCTCACCTCCGACACCACCGACACCGCGTCCGTACGGCGCATGATGGACGCGGCCGCCGCCGAGCTGGGGCGCGTCGACATCCTCGTCAACGGCGCTGCCGCCCCCTCCGGCCTGGTGCGCAACTCCATCGAGGACGCCGACCCCGAGCTGCTGCTGACCGACATCAACACCAAGGTCGTCGGCTACTTCCGCTGCGCGCAGGCGGTCACGCCGCATATGAAGGCGAACGGCTACGGCCGGATCCTCAACATCGGCGGCCTCACCGGCCGCTCCAGCCACGCGCTGTCCGGCCTGCGCAACCTCGCCGTCGTCCATATGACCAAGGCCCTCTCCGACCAGCTCGGCCCGTCCGGGATCACCGTCAACACCGTGCACCCCGGCGTGGTGGAAACCGAGCACATCCACGAGCTGTACGAGAAGGAGGCCGCCAAACGCGGCACCACACCTGCCGCCGTCGAGGCCGACTTCGCCGCCCGCACCCCGATCCGGCGGATTCTGGAGGCCACCGAGATCGCCCAGGCCGTGTGCTTCCTCGCCTCGCCCCGGGCCGCGGCGATCACCGGGGAGTCGCTGGGCATCGACGGCGGCCTGACCCGCGGCATCTTCCTCTGACCGTCCGCCGCACCGGACCCCACACACCGGACAGGAGTCCCACCATGGAAGGAACCATCCTCGTCGCCACCGCGGGCCAGGGAGTGCTGCGCAGCAGCGACGACGGCCACACCTGGTACCGCCTCGGCCTTGGGCAGGACATCGAGTTCGACGCCGTGGTCCGCTGTCTCGCGGTCCACCCCGAGCAGCCGAATGTGGTCTACGCGGGCGCCGACGCGGGCCTCGTCCGCAGCGACGACGCCGGCGCGACCTGGCACCGCGTCGACTCACCGATGAACGACCAGACGATCTGGTCCCTGGCCATCGACCCGGGCGACCCCGACTTCATCATCACCGGTACCGGAGCACCGTCCCGCGCTGCGGTCTTCCGCACCACCGACGGCGGCACCACGTGGGACCGGCTCCCCCCGGAGATACCGGAGTTCTGCGCCGGGGTCAGCAAGCCCCGCGTCCTCACCGCCACTGTCGACCGGTATGACCCCAAGAACCTCTGGTTCGGCATCGAGGAGGGCGGACTGTGGCGCAGCGGGGACCGCGGCGACAGCTGGACCCGGATCGACGGCTCCCCCGCGCGCCTCCCGCACGGCGTCACCAACTCCGACATCCACTGCGTCCTGGTCCTCCAGGGACCGCCCAAGACGATCGTGGTCGCGGTGGTGAACGCGCTCTTCGTCAGCCAGGACGACGGCCGGACGTGGACCCGTACCGACACCCGGAAGCAGTGGGGTGTCTACTACACCCGTCTGGTCAAGCAGATCCCCGGTACCGATGAGCTCCTGCTCGGCATCGGCGACGCCACTCCGGGCACCCTGACGAAGATCTTCCGCTCCACTGACCTGGCCAGGACCTGGCAGGAGTCGTCTCTCGACACCCCCGCGAACTCCACCGTGTGGGCCTTCGGCGTGCACCCCGCCGACGCACGGCTCGCGTTCGCCGGCACCAAATACGGCCACTTGTTCCGCTCCACCGACTCGGGACGTACCTGGACCAAGGAATGGCGCGAGTTCAGCGAGATCACCGACGTCGCTTGGACCCCCGCCATCGCCCCGGCCCCGGAAGGACACTGATGAGCAACCACCGGAAGACCCCCGACGAGCAGGGCATCGACCCGGATGAACGGACCCTGGCGGAGCATCAGGAGCCGACGCCGCTGCGCGACAGCGCGTCCCGCACCGTCCAGCCCCGGGTGGTTCGTACGCACCTGTCGCTGTTCGTCCGCGACCCCGAGGCCTCGGCCGTCTGGTACCAGGACGTGCTCGGCATGGAGGTCACCGCACGAGGGCCGCAGTGGGTCTTCCTGTCCTTCGGCGTGAAGCATCACGACATCGCCCTGATCCGCGCCGAGGAGGGCGCGACGGCGGGCGGCGTCGGTCTCCAGCACTACGGCCTGGAGGTCGCCGGCGACCTGGACGAGTGGCGACGGCTGTACGGAATGCTCCTCGCCAAGGGCGTGCGCGTCGTCAAGACCACCGACCACAAGGTGGGCTTCGGTCTTTACTTCACCGATCCGGACGGCAACCGCTTCGAGTTCTTCCACGAGACCGTCACCGACGACGAGGAGGGCAAGCGCGTCCTCGGCCTCCACGGCGCCCCGAGCGAGCCGTTCGAGGTCGAACCCCTGCACGGTTGACCACCTCCCCGTCCGCCCGTCACCACCCCCTGGAGTACGCCATGCGCACGCCGAACTTCGCCTCCTACCACGTCCGCAAGTGGTACACCCAGTTCGAGAACACCCTCGCCAACGAGACCGGCGCACTCGCCGACGGCGAACCGATCCACAAGATCGTCATCGCTGCCGCCGTCCACAATCCCTACGCCGGCCGGTTCAGCGAGGACCTGGACCTGATCATCGCCGACTCGCCCAAGCTCGGCGAGGAGTTCGGCCGGCGGATCGCCGAGGCCGCCGCGGGTCGGCCGATCGAGAGCTATGGCAAGGCGTGCCTCGTAGGCTCGAACGGTGAGTACGAACACGGCAACGCCTTCCTCACCGCCGTGTTCGCCGACCCGGTACGCGAAGCGGTCGGTGGCGGCGCGTCCTGGGTGCCCTCGACCGGGAAGCGCGGTGCCCCGGGTACGGCCATCGACATACCGCTGGCGCACAAGGACGCGCTCTACGTCCGTTCCCACTACGACACGGTCACGGTGACCTTCACCGACACCCCCGGTCCCGACGAGGTCGTCGTCATCTTCGCCTTCGCCACCCGGGGCCGACTGCACGCGCGGCTCGGCGGTATCAAGGCCGACGAGATCCAGGGCCGGGACGGGCTGCGCTGACATGACCGACAGCATCATCGGCCACGATCGCTTCCTCACGCTGAACGGTCTGCGCGCCCATTATGTGGAGTGGGGTGACCCGCGCAGCCCGGTCATCGTGATGCTGCACGGCCTGCGCAGCTACGCCCGTACCTTCGAGCCGCTGGCCACCCGGCTCATGGACCGCTACCGGGTCCTCGCCCTGGACGCTCGCGGTCGTGGCGACAGCGACTGGGACCCGAGCGGCGAGTACTACACACCGGCGTACGTCGCCGACCTCGAGCAGTTCGCCGACCAGCTGGGCCTGGACCGCTTCGTGATCCTGGGCCACTCCATGGGCGGCGCCACGGCGTACGTCCATGCCGCCCGCCACCCCGGGCAGATCACCGCGGCGGTCATCGAGGACATCGGTCCGGGGTCGTCGCTCAGCGGAGCGGGAGCGGAGCGCATCAAGCGCGAGGTCGCCGGGACGCCCCCCGCTTTCCCCTCGCTGGACGCCGCCCGCGCGTACTGGCGCACCATCCGCCCCTCCATCACTGCCGAGGCGCTGGAGTCCCGGATCCGTCACACGCTGCGGCCGGGCGCCTGTGGCCGCTGGTTCTGGAAGTTCGACCTCGCCGGTATCGCGGCGGCCCGCCTCGATGCCGACCCGGCCCGTCAGGTCGACCTCTGGCCCAGCGTCGAGGCGCTACGCTGCCCGACCCTGGTCGTCCGCGGCGGCGCCTCCGACTTCCTGCCGGCGGCCACCGCCGCGGAGATGTCCACACGCAACCCGCGCGTGCGGACCGTGGAGATCCCGGGCGCCGGCCACTACGTCCACGACGACGCACCCGGCGCCTTCCATGACCACCTCGAAGAGTTCCTGATCAGTCTGGAGGCCGCCGCATGAGCACGCGCACCGAGCTCCGCACTCACGTGGCAATCGTCGGCGCCGGCCCCTGTGGCGTGACCGTCGCCAACTACCTGGGCCTTTACGGCGTACAGGCCCTGCTCATCGACCGCAGCACGGACATCGTCGACTACCCTCGCGCGGTGGGCATGGACGACGAAAGCCTGCGCAGCTTCCAGGGCATCGGCCTCGCCGACGAGATGCTCGCCGACATGTTGCAGAACATGCCCCTGAAAATGTTCGCGGCGGACGGTCGCTGCTTCGCCGACATCCGCCCGGCCACGAAGGAGTTCGGCTGGCCGCGGCGCAACATCTTCATGCAGCAGCTCGCCGAACAGACCCTGCGCAAGGGACTGGAACGCTATCCGCGGGTCCGGCCACTCTACGGCCACGAACTCGTCCGCCTGGAACAGGACGGCGTCGAGGTGCGCCTGCACCTGACCGGCCCGGACGGAGAACACGTCCTCATCCGCGCCGATTACGCGGTAGCGGCCGACGGCGGACGCAGCACGATCCGGACTCAGCTGGGCATCCCCCTGACCGGGGACACACACCCGCACAAGTGGGTGGTGATCGAATGTGACAACGACCCCCTCGACGCCCCCTATACCGGTTTGCACTGCGATCCGAAGCGGCCCTACGTCTGCCTGGACCTCCCCTACAACTACCGCCGCTGGGAGTTCATGCTCTTCCCCGGCGAGGACGCCGAGGCGATGGTCCGGCCCGAGAAGGTGCGTGAACTGCTGACCGGACACGTACCGGACCCAACCGCCCTCAACATCATCAGGGCCAGGGTCTACACCCACCACTCGCGCGTGGCGGGCCGCTTCGTGGAGGGCCGAATCTGTCTCGTCGGAGACGCTGCTCACCTGATGCCGCCATGGGCAGGGCAAGGCATGAACACCGGCATCCGCGACGCCACCAACGTGGCCTGGAAGCTCGCCGCGGCGGTCACCGGTCGCGCTCACCCCCGCATCCTGTCCACCTACGACACCGAACGACGCACGCACGCCAAGGCGATGGTGGACCTCTCCGACACCCTCGGCCGCATCCTGTCCTCGACCAGACCGTGGATGGCCCGTCCACGCGACACCCTCTTCCGGAGCCTCAATTGGGCCCCGTCGGTGCGCGACTGGCTCCTCCAGATGCGTTTCAAGCCGATGCCGCTCTACAGCCGGGGCATCGTCCTGCACCGCGGCCGGCCCACCGCGAAGAACACAACGGTGGGCCGGATGCTCATCCAGCCCGAGGTCGAGACCGCCGACGGCCGCGCCGTCCTCCTCGACGACGCGCTCGGCACCTGGTTCACCCTCCTCGGCTATGGCACTGACCCGCTGATCCATCTTGATGCCGCATCCCGCGCCTTCTGGGACCGCATCGGCACCCGCTACGTCACCGTCGTGGAATCCCGCTCCGGCCGCTCCCGCAGCGAGCGCCTCCGCTCCGGTACAGACTCGGTCGTGGTGGAGGACATCGACGGCTCCCTGCGCGACTGGTTCGCGGACCAGCCCGGAACGGTGGCTGTAGTCCGCCCGGACCGCTATCTGGCGGCAGTGGCCGAACCTCTCGAACTCAGCGCCGTGAGCGGGGAGTTCGAGAGCCTGCTCACTCCGTCCGTGAATCCGGGGGACAGCGCGGACCAGCCCGCATCTCGCCTCAGCTCCTTGCCCACCGCCCGGGGGGCTTCGTGATCGTCGAAGAGCGCGAGTACCTGCTCAAGCCAGGCACGGCAGCCCAGTACGCCCGCCTGTGGGACGAGTTCCGCCTCGACGGCCACTGGACCCCGCCCTGGGAGGCCACCGACCCCGAGGGGTGACCCGGCCCCCGACCTTTCCTGCCGGACGGGGCCCGGCGGCCACGGCCCACGGGCTCGACCGGAGCCCAGCCGAGCGCACGCCGGGCCGCCGGGCGGCGCGTCTGCTCAGGCGCGGTTGACAGCCGACAGGACCGCTTGGACCGACGCCCTCAGGACGGACGTGTCCCGGCCGACGCCCCAGCGCACCGCATCGCCGACGCGGCACTCGGCGTAGGCCACGGCGGGGCTGCCGGGGCCGGGTGTGGTGGCGTGTTCGGCGAAGTGGAGGATGTCCACTGCGACTCCGGCGGCGGCCAGGGCGTCCGTCAGGGCGGACAGGGGGCCGTTGCCGCTGCCCTCGTAGCGGTGTTCAGGACCGTCGTCGCGCCGCACGGCGCACGCGAAGTGGTGCGTGCCCGGGGCCGTCTCGCCGGTGGTCCATGACGTCAGGGCCAGCCGGCCGTCGTGGTCGGGGGTGCCAGGCGCGACGTAGGTGGCGTGGAACAGCTCCCACAGCTCCTTCGGCGCGACCTCCGCGCCGCTCTCGTCCGTGGCGGCCTGCACCGTGCGCGAGAAGTCGGCGCGCAGGCGGGGCGGCAGGTCCAGGCCGTAGTGGGCGTGGAGCAGATGGGCGATGCCGCCCTTGCCGGACTGGCTGTTGACGCGGATCACCGCCTCGTACGTACGCCCCACGTCGCCGGGGTCGATGGGCAGGTACGGCACCGCCCACGGGGCCTGGTCGACCGGGGTGCACGACTCGGCCGCCTGCCGGGCGTGGTGGGCCATGCCCTTGCTGATGGCGTCCTGGTGGGTGCCGGAGAACGCGGTGTGGACCAGTTCGCCGCCGTACGGGTGGCGGGGGTGGACCGGCAGCCGGTTGCAGTACTCCACCGTGTCGCGGACGGCGTCGATGTCGGAGAAGTCGACCATCGGGTCCACGCCCTGGGAGTAGAGGTTGAGCGCGAGGGTGACCAGGTCGACGTTGCCCGTCCGTTCACCGTTGCCGAACAGGCAGCCCTCGACGCGCTGCGCCCCGGCCAGCACCGCGAGTTCTGCGCACGCCACCCCGGTGCCCCGGTCGTTGTGCGGGTGGACGGAGAGGATGACGGCGTCGCGCCGCGCCAGGTGGCGGTGGGCGTACTCGATCTGGTCGGCGTACACGTTGGGGGTGGCGATCTCCACCGTCGCCGGGAGGTTGTGGATCACCGGCCGGTCGGGAGAGGCCTCCCACAGTTCGGTGAGGCCGTCGCAGACCTCCAGCACGAAGTCCGGCTCTGTGAGGTTGAAGACCTCGGGCGAGAACTGGAAGCGGATGTGCTCGCTCGCCGGGCGGGCGTCGGCGAGGCGCGCCATGTGCGTGGCGGCGTCCCGGATCAGGCCGTGGACCTCGGCGCGGTCGCGGCCGAGGACGACGTCGCGCCAGGTGGGGGCGGTGGCGGTGTACAGGTGCACCACGGAGCGCGGCAGGCCCTCGATGGCCGCGTACGTCACGTCGATCAGGTCGAGCCGGGCCGGGGTGAAGACCACCACCGTCACGTCGTCCGGGACGGCGCCGGACTCGGCGAGGTGGCGTACGAAGTCGAAGTCGGTCCGGCTCGCGGACGGGTAGCCGATCTCGATCTCCTTGAAGCCCATCGTCACGAGGAGGTCGAACATCCTGCGCTTGCGCGCGGTGTCCATCGGCTCGGCCAGCGCCTGGTTGCCGTCGCGCAGGTCCACCGGCACCCACAGGGGCGCGCGGTCGATCCGACGGGTGGGCCAGCGGCGGTCCGCGTCGGGCAGCGGGAGCGCGACCCGGTCGTGGGCGGGCCGGTAGCGGTGGTGCGGCATGGCGCTGGGGCGCTGCGGGTTCCACGCGGGGGCACCGGCGGGCACGGGCGCGTGCGGAGTACGGAGGGTGGGGAAGGCGGAGGGAGGGGCGGTGGCGGAGGAAACGTCGGAGGCGGTGCTCGTCATCGGGCTGGTGCCCTTTCGCTCGTGGGAGGACCGACCGGCAACGCACGGCACCCACGGCGGGGTGCCGGTCGTGTCAGGCCCCGCCGCGGCAACCGAGGAGAAGGAGTCCGCGCAGCGTCATGTCGGGTACAGTAATCACAATCCAACTCCTCAGACAACCTGAGGAATCGAGAAGCCAAGAGGTGAGCACCGGATGCCACTCGGCGCCCTCCGCCGCAGCCCCCTGGTGGAACAGGCCACCGCGACACTGCGCAACGAGATCACCAGAGGCCACTGGCCGGTCGGCAGCAAGCTCCCCGGCGAGACCACCCTCGCCAAGACGCTCGGGGTCGGCCGCTCCACCGTGCGCGAGGCACTCCAGGCCCTGGCCGGGGCGGGCCTGGTGCAGGCACGACAGGGGGCCGGTGTCTTCGTCGTCGCCACCGAGCCCGACGAGGACTGGCCGACGAAGCTCCGCCGCGCCGCCGTCGCCGACGTCTACGAGGTGCGGATGCTGATCGAGGTGCAGGCCGCACGCCTCGCCGCCGACCGCCGCACCGACGCCGACATCGCCGCGCTCGACGTCGCCCTGGCCCACCGGCGCGCCGGGGCGACGAGCGACGACGCGGCCTTCGTCGACGCCGACATCGCGCTCCACGCCGCCGTCGTCACGGCCGCCCACAACCCCGTGCTCACCGACCTGTTCGCCGAGTTCGCCCCCGCGCTGCGGCAGGGCCTCATCGACCTGATCGAGCTGCTCGGCCTGCGGGCCGACGAACCAGACCACGGCGAGGAGGCCCACGCCGAGCTCGTACGGGCCGTCCAGCGCGGCGACGCCGACGCGGCGGGAGGCGCACTACAGGCCGAACTGGAGTGGACACTGGCACATCTCCGCGGGGCCTGACGGGCGTGGCGGGAGGGCCGAGCTCCTCAGTCGGCCGGTCCGCTCCGCTGTCGCAACCGCCCCGATGCAGGCCTCAATTGGGTCGCTTCCGCCGAAACTTCTCGTCCACCGCCCCGAGTTGTCCCCAGAAGCGGAGTGTTAGGGTCCGGTGCGGGTGAAGATCAATTTCTTGCGCCCCGACAGTTACGACCCGGCCGTTGCTGTCGTCCCCTCTCCCGCTCCTATGGATGGATGGCGCCTTCATGTCTCTGCCGTTCGACCCGCCCGCTGCCGACCAGGACGGCCGACAGCCGCAGCTGAGCCTGGCCACGGCTGCCGCGCGGAATCTGGCGAGTACGACCAAGACCCCTCCCCAGATGCAGGGCATCTCCTCGCGCTGGTTGCTGCGCCTGCTGCCGTGGGTGCAGGTCTCCGGGGGTGCGTACCGGGTGAACCGCCGGCTCACGCACACCCTCGGCGACGGCCGGGTCGAGTTCGTCGCCACCGGCGCGGACGTCCGGGTCATTCCCGCCGAGCTGCGTGAGCTGCCGCCGCTGCGGGACTTCACGGACGAGCAGGCCCTGGGCGCGCTGGCGGAGCGGTTCGAGCAGCGGGAGGTGGCCGCCGGCGAGACCATCGTGGAGTCGGGCCGCCCGGCCGACGAGGTCGTTCTCATCGCGCATGGCAAGAGCAACAAGCTGGGCACCGGCAAGTACGGCGACCCGACCGTCCTCGGTGTGCTCGCGGACGGCGACTACGTCGGCGAGGGGCTGCTGACCGGCTCGGCCGGCGAGTGGGAGTTCACGGTGCGCGCGGCGACGACGTGCACCGTCCTGAGCCTGTCCCGGGCAGCCTTCGAGGAGGTCCAGGGCCGCTCGGAAGGACTGCGCACCCACCTGGAGGCGCTCCGCTCCGCCGCTCGCCCGCCGCAGAACAAGCAGGGCGAGGCCGCCATCGACCTGGCCTCCGGCCACGAGGGCGAGTGGACCCTGCCCGGCACCTTCGTCGACTACGAGCTCAGCCCCCGCGAGTACGAGCTGAGCGTTGCCCAGACCGTGCTCCGCGTGCACAGCCGCGTCGCCGACCTCTACAACGACCCCATGAACCAGGTGGAGCAGCAGCTCCGTCTCACGGTCGAGGCACTGCGCGAGCGCCAGGAACACGAGCTCGTCAACAACCGTGACTTCGGCCTCCTCCACAACGCCGACCTGAAGCAGCGCATCCGTACGCACAGTGGCCCGCCCACTCCCGACGACCTCGACGAGCTGATCTCGCGGCGGCGCAAGACCCAGTTCCTGCTTGCCCACCCGAAGGCGATCGCGGCCTTCGGCCGGGAGTGCAACAAGCGCGGGCTCTACCCGCAGGGCGGGGAGCTGGAGGGCCACCAGGTGCCGGCCTGGCGCGGCATCCCGATCCTGCCCTGCAACAAGATCCCGGTCAGCTCCGCCGGCACCAGCTCCATCCTGGCCATGCGCACGGGCGAGGAGGACCAGGGCGTCGTCGGCCTCCACCAGACCGGCATCCCCGACGAGATCGAGCCCGGCCTCAACGCCCGCTTCATGGGCATCGACGAGAAGGCGATCATCTCCTACCTGGTCAGTACCTACTACTCCGCGGCGGTCCTCGTCCCGGACGCGCTCGGCATCCTCGAAGACGTCGAGATCGGCCACTACGGGAACTAGACAGTGCCAGCGGATCAGGGGGCGCGCCCCGAGGGGCGCCGGTAACCGCGCGCCCGGCCGCGGCAGGGCGCGCCCCTCACCCCGCCCCGGCGTTGTCCGCCGGACACGGCTTGACCGCACGTTTCGCATTCAGGAAAGGGCCGGGCACCCGTGACACAGCCTTTTGAACTGCCGGACTTCTACATGCCGCACCCCGCGCGCCGGAACCCTCATCTGGAGGAGGCGCGGCAGCACTCGAAGCGGTGGGCCCGTGAGATGGGCATGCTCGAAGGCTCGGGGGTCTGGGAGGAGCGGGATCTCGACGCGCACGACTACGCCCTGCTGTGCGCCTACACCCACCCCGACGCGTCCGGCCCGGCCCTTTCCCTGGTGACCGACTGGTACGTGTGGGTCTTCTTCTTCGACGACCACTTCCTCGAGGAATTCAAGTACACGAACGACCGGGAGGGCGCCAAGGCGTACCTGGACCGGCTGCCGCTCTTCATGCCGACCGACCCGGCCGCGACCGTCCCCGAGCCGGTGAACCCGGT
This sequence comes from Streptomyces sp. BRA346, assembly GCF_052851135.1. Classification (NCBI taxonomy): domain Bacteria; kingdom Bacillati; phylum Actinomycetota; class Actinomycetes; order Kitasatosporales; family Streptomycetaceae; genus Streptomyces; species Streptomyces sp. BRA346. The sequence continues at coordinate 21,785 of NZ_JAIWIH010000045.1, forward strand.
CGAGGCCGGTCTGGCCGACCTGTGGGCCCGCACGGTGCCGAGCATGTCGGCGAACTGGCGCGCGCGGTTCGCGGAGAGCACCGAGAACCTCCTCAACGAGTCGTTGTGGGAGCTGTCGAACATCAACGCCCACCGCATTCCCAACCCCGTCGAGTACATCGAGATGCGCCGCAAGGTCGGCGGTGCGCCCTGGTCGGCGGGGCTCGTCGAGTACGCGATCGGGGCCGAGGTGCCCGCGCCGGTCGCCGCGGCACGCCCGTTGCAGGTGCTGCGGGACAGCTTCTCCGACGCCGTGCACCTGCGGAACGACCTCTTCTCGTACCAGCGCGAGGTCGAGGAGGAGGGAGAGAACAGCAACGGCGTGCTGGTCCTGGAGACCTTCCTCGGCTGCGGCACCCAGGAGGCCGCCGACGCCGTCAACGATTTGCTCACCTCCCGCCTCCAGCAGTTCGAGAACACCGTCTTCACCGAACTCCCGCCGCTGTTCGCCGAGACCGGCCTGAGCCCGGACCAGTGTGCGGCCGTCCTCGCCTACGTCAAGGGGCTACAGGACTGGCAGTCGGGCGGCCACGAGTGGCACATGCGTTCCAGCCGCTACATGAACGGGAACGGGACGCAGGGGGACCCGGCCCCGTCCGGACTCGGCGGGCTTACGCTCCTGCCGAGCGGGCCGAGCGGGCTGGGCACCTCGGCGGCACGGATCGGACTGACGACCACCCGCCGGGCCGAGGCCGGCCGGCTGCGGAGCTTCACCCATGTCCCGCATCAGCGCGTGGGACCCTCGCAACTGCCCCATTTCTTCATGCCGTTCACCACCCGGCTCAGCCCCCACCTGGACGGCGCCCGGCGGAACGTGGTCGAGTGGGGGCGCCGCATGGGCATGCTCGAAGCCCAGCCCGGCATCCCCGGCTCGCACATCTGGACCGAGCGCAAGCTCGCCGGTTTCGACTTCCCCCTGTGCGCGGCCGGCATCCACCCCGACGCCACCCCGGAGCAGCTCGACATCACCTCCGGCTGGCTGACCTGGGGCACGTACGGGGACGACTACTTCCCCGTCGTCTTCGGCCGCACCCGGGACCTGGCCGGGGCGACGGCCGCCAACCAGCGACTCTCATCCTTCATGCCAGTGGACGGCTCCGCGCCGCCCGCGCCCGCCAACGCGCTGGAGCGCGGCCTGGCCGATCTCTGGGCCCGCACCGCCGGCCCGATGACCCCGCAGGCCCGCCGTACCTTCCGCACGGCCATCGAGGACATGACCTCCAGCTGGCTGTGGGAACTGGCCAACCAGGCCCAGAACCGTATCCCCGACCCCGTCGACTACATCGAGATGCGCCGGATGACCTTCGGCTCCGACCTCACCATGAGCCTGTGCCGGCTGGCCCACGGGCAGCAGGTCCCGCCCGAGGTCTACCGCAGCGGTCCGTTGCGCTCCCTGGAGAACGCCGCCGCCGACTACGCCTGCCTCCTCAACGACGTCTTCTCCTACCAGAAGGAGATCGAGTACGAGGGCGAGGTGCACAACGGTGTCCTGGTCGTCCAGAACTTCTTCGACTGCGACTACCCGACCGCCCTCGGCATCGTCCACGACCTGATGACCTCCCGGATGCGCCAGTTCCAGCACGTCGCCCAGCACGAACTGCCCGTCGTCTACGACGACTTCAAGCTGGGACCGGACGCCCGCCGCATCCTCGACGGCTACGTGCGCGAACTGGAGAACTGGCTGTCGGGCATCCTCACCTGGCACCGGGGCTGCCGCCGCTACAAGGAGGACGACCTGCGCCGCGACCTCCCCGGGCGCCCGCACCGCCGCCTCGACATCCCCACCGGTATGGGGACCTCGGCCGCCCACCTCCCCCGGCTCACAGGACGGCGGTGACGCCTCGGCGTTTCCGTACGCCCCCGGCGCCCCGAACCGTCTCCCCCTGAGCCGCGCGTGCTCCTGCCGGCAACGGGAGGAGGACGTCTCACACCGTGTCGCCTGACTCCCGTCTCAAGCGCGTGTCATTTCCTCATCAGGTCGGGTCGAGGTAATCGCCCGAGTGACGGCCGTGATCGCCGGGGTGGGGCGGCCGGGGAGGCGCGCCACGAGGACCCGGCGGACCTCGGGAGGCGCACCCTCGACGTGCAGCAGGCTCACCCCGGGCGGCAGCACCGGCCAGATCCGGGACGGCACCGTCGTCACACCGAAACCGCCGGCGACAAGCTGGAGCTTCGTCAGCCAGTCGCGCGCGGAGTGGACGATGCGCGGTCGTCCGGGCAGACCCGGCCAGACGCCGAGCAGCGGCTCGGCGCTCGACGACGGGGTGGCGATCCACGGGGCGTCGACCAGCTCGTCGACGTGCACCGTGGTGCGGCCGGCGACCTCACCCGTCGAGGGCGCCGCCACGAGCAGCTCGGTGTCCTCGACGGTCTGGACGTGCAGGCGCGGCGCCTCGCCGTCCGACGGCCGGTGGGGCGGTCGGGACGTCAGCAGGGCGAGGTCGATCGAGCCCGCGCGCAGCGCCCGGATCAGGGCGGGCGTGGTGCCCTCGCTCGTGGTGACCGTGATCTGCGGTCCGCCACCTGCTGCATGCGCAGCAGTCGACTGCCATATCGACGGCAGTCCGAAAAGACTGCACCCGCCGGACGACCAACAGTGCGGTCGCCAGGCACGCTCAAGGCCCAGCGACACCGCGGAATTCCCCGCGCACGATGGAGGAGAGTGGCATGAGCGCAACAGATGTCCTGACGGTGGCCGCCGAGGGCGGAGCCATCGGCGACGGGCGGACGGGGGCCAACCTGGCCTTGGGCGTAGGCCTGATCGGCGTGGCCATCGGATGGCTGGCCCTGGCCCGCGCCACCGGCCGCATCAGCACCGGCAACACACGCACCCGCGCCATGGCAGCCATGGCGGTGGGCCTGGTCTGCACGACCCTCGCAGCGCTGCATCTGGCCACCTCCAGCGGTGGTCCCGGCACCGGCAACGGGATGGTGGGAGCCATCGTGGCCATCCCATTGGGGCTGATGGCCATGATCCTCGGCAGGCGCGCGAGCACCCACTCCCGACGCACTGAGCGGACCGCAGACCGCCACGAACACGAGCGGGAGTTCAGGCCCACCTCATAGGCACCACCGGTGACATCGAAGATCACCCGCATCAACCCCGAGCAGTTTTTCGCGCATCCGCCAGCTTCGCCGACAGGCCGTTGAAGGCGCGGGTGTAGTCGGCGATCCCGCGGGGTTGGCGGACGTTGATCCCCGCGGTCGGGATCTCGATCACCGTGGGCTGGGGCGGTCGCTCCGGGCATCTGCGCAGTCGACGCGGGGCCCCGCCGACGGGAAGACGCAGCGGGGGCCGGCGCCCATGTGGCCCGGCGGTCACCGTCGGAGGGCCTTATCGGGGCGGCACACGTCGCACCGCACAACGACCTCGCGGGCGAGTCGTTCCACGGCATCCTCGGTGGTGATGCGCTCGTACTCTCCCTTCACCTGCCAACAGTCGCGGCGGTGGAGACGACGGCTCGGGGCGTCCTCGCTGTACTGATGCAGCTTCTCCACCACCCACTGCCTGCCCGCCACCGCACCGTCCGCCGGCAGCGCACTGTAGGTCTCGCCGGGGATCGGATCGATGTCTTCGGCCGAGACACTGATGGGGGTGGGTGCGCCCACGGTCTTGGTGGTGCCGTCCGCAGACTCATGCCGCGCGGGCAGGATGGCCTCGCACTCTGCCCACCATTGGCCGTCCTTGGCGCGGATCCACTTGGTGATGATCACGTCGAGTTCCTGCTCGTCCGGCATGTGGGCCCGTACCCAGGGCCCGGTCTTCGACCGCCACTCCTCCGCATCCATGATTCGGATTTTAGTTCGAATGCGGTTGGCGGGCTGACCAGGGCGTTCCGCCAGGAGCTGGCCTAGGCTGGAGCCGACCCCAGGGGGGCCTCCTGGGAGGTTCACCATGCCTCGCCCCGTGTGGTCCGGCGCCGTGTCATTCGGCCTCGTGACCATTCCGATCAAGGTCCTGCCCGCCACCGAAGACCACAGCATCAGCTTCCGGCAGATCCACACCACCGATGGTGGCCGGATCCGGTACCGCAAGGTATGCGAGATCGAGGACCGCGTACTCGATCAAGACGAGATCGGGCGCGCCTACGAGGAGAGCAAAGACCAGCTCGTCCCCATCACGGACGAAGAGCTGGACGACCTGCCGCTGCCCACCGCCAAGGCCATCGACGTGCAGGCATTCGTGCCGGCCGAACTGCTCGATCCGATCCGGTTCGGGCGGCCCTACTACTTGCAGGGCGACGGCGCGGTCGCCGCCAAGCCGTACACGCTGCTACGCGAGGCGCTCCAGCGCAATGACAAGGTGGCCGTCGCGAAATTCTCGTGGCACAACCGCGAACGGCTCGGCGCGCTCCGGGTCGTCGGCGACGCCATCGTGCTCCAAGCACTCCACTGGGAAGACGAGATCCGCTCCAGCGCAGGACTCGCCCCCACCGGCGTCGAGCTGTCCGACGCCGAGGTCGACGAGGCCATGGAGCTGATGGAGATCATCGGCCCCACCGACATCAGCCAGTACCGCGACACATACCGGGAGGCCGTCGAAGCCGTGATCGAGGCCAAGGCGGCGGGCCAGGAACCGCCCGAGATGGAGGTGCCGGCCGAGCCGACGGGGCGTGTCGTCGACCTGATGTCCGCCCTCCAGAACAGCGTCCGGGCCGCCAAGGAAGCCCGCGGCGAGCAAGCCGGCTCCGCCGACGTGCACGAGATGCGGCCCACGAGGAAGACCGCGGGCAGGAAGACCACCAAGAAGTCGGCGGCGAAGAAGACCAGCGGGAAGAAGGCCCCCGCGAAGAAGGCGGCCAAGAAACGGCCGGCGTCCTGAGTCACGCGCCCGAGGGTGGGCACACGAGGGTCGACCCGAGGGGGATCTCCCGAAGGAGCACGCCGTGATCAAGAAGCTGCACGACATGGGCCTCCGGTCCGAGCACGCCTACACCGCCGCCGTGGCCTCCATCGGCCTGTCCATCCTCACCTGGGCCGCCTCGCTGCGCGCCGAGCCCGGCAAGGGTCTCGACCGGGCCGATCGGTGGGGCATCTTCGTCGGCGAGTGGGCACCCACCTTCTTCGGCCTCGGCATCGCCCTGTCCCATTACGAGCAGGAAGAAGGCTCCCTGCTGGGCGAGGCGCACGCCGACGGGGAACGGAAGCGGCAGATGGCAGGCACCGCATAGCACGGCGCCCCACCGTACGGGTGGGGCGCTGCGTCATCGACTTCGCTCCACCCGCTGCTGTTCGCGGGCACGGCCGCCTGCCGAGGAACCCGCCGTATGGTCGGCAACAGCGTCAAGGGTGCCCCCGGCGGGAGGGCCCGCCCGAGGTCAGTCGCACCGGCCGCACAGGTGTCCACGCCGCAGAGCGGACCGAGACCACCCCGGCACGGGCGCCCACCGGCCGCGGTGTGCCCGGTGCGGCGGCGGACCGTACGGCGACTGCCAGGCCGGCCGCTCGGTTCGCCCCGAGCCGCCCACGTCGCGGCGCCGTACGACCGGGTCCAGACCGGGGTCGTTGTCGTGCAGCAGGTTCAGGGGCTCGGGTTGTACGGAACGTACGCTCATCCGTTCGATCGACGAGCCTGCACCCGCGAAGGCGGCTACCGGGGCATGAAGGAACTGCTCGCCCGCCCACGCCTTCCCACCGCCGTCTTCGCCGGAGCGGACATCGTCGCCATGAGCGCGCTGGAAGCGATTGCCGAGGCCGGCCTTTCCGTGCCCGACGACATCTCGGTGGCCGGATACGACAACACCACGTTCGCCGCGCTCGGCCCGATCTCGCTGACCAGCGTCGACCAGGCGGGCCAGGAAATGGGCAGAAACGCAGCCCGCCTCCTTCTGGAACGGATCGCCGACCGTCACAAGCCCTCGACCCAGGTCAGGCTGTCCCCCACTCTGGTGCCCTGCCGGAGCACCGCTCATCCGCCTTCGTGGAGCTAGGACGAGCGCTCAGCGTCGTTGGAATCGAGGCCGCGCGGGCTCAGCGGCCCGGTTCGCCGTCGCCCGGCTCCTCGAGTTGTTCGTCCGGAACGATGTGCACGGCGGCTTCCTCTGCTCCCGCGGCGCCCGCGTCGATGCCCTCGTCCCTGGCAAGGACTTCCTTGGTGGCGTCGGGGCGGGTGCCCTCGTCGGGGGCGACAAGTCGGCCTGCGCGGTCCGTGCCCGCCTCGGGGTCGATGGGCTCTCCCTCGCCCTCTTGCACATCTCCGACGCCGTCCCCCGCCGGGGCTTCGACGTCGGGGGTCTCTTCGGCCAGCCGCTGGTCGAGCGTCTCGCGCTCGTGCTGTTCGGCTGCCGTTGTGCCGTGCTTGGTGACACCGAGCGGCTTCTCCGGCGGGGAGTAGCCCTCGTCGAGCATCTCGTCGTAACCACGCTCATCCAAGGCGTCCTGGAGGTCCAGAGGGGCCGCGTCCTCCTGTTCCTCGTTGGTACCGGTCGGCTGGTAGACGTCGTCTGCCTTGTCTTCGCTCATCATCACTGTCCCTTTTCGCAGGTGAGGGATTCGTCCGCAGTGCCGCTGACGCGGATGCGGACCACTCCCCGCACGGTCACGGTGACGCGCCCACCGCGTGCAGCGGCGCACCGTGGGAAGTCGGCGGCGCCGTCCGGCGGAGGCGTCATGGGCCGACCGCCGTCTCCTGCGCTTCCGGCCGACCGGGGGCGAACAGTGCGGTGGCCGCGGCATGGTGGAGCGACTCCAGCACCGTGCGCTGCCGCCGCGCCCGGTTCAGCAGCTCGGTGAGCCGATCCGGGTCCAGGCGGGTGTCCTGGTCGGCCGCGGCCAGCAGCGAATGCCACAGCATCGCCTTGCCCTCCACCCCGATACGCAGGCCCTCCAGCTCGACGAGCGTGCTGAGCCTCGAACGATGGCGCAGCCGGCCATTGGGCTTCAGCCGCCCGGCCTTCTCCCCCAGCCAGCCCCCACAGAGCTTGTAGCGGCGTACGGGCACCTCGAGGTCGGCCATGATGTCCAGGAGCGCCTCCCGGTCCTCCATGATCTGCGCGGCGATGTCCTCCAGGTCGCCGCCGAAGGCCGACTGCCGGTGCTCGCGGGCCGTCCGGCGAGCGAGCTCCGCTCCGCCCGTCGCTCCCGCCGCATGGTCGTTGAGGTAGATGCCGAGCACGCGGGGGGATGTGCTGGGCTCGTTCATGATCGCCCTCCCGGATCGGGCAAGGTCGTACCGGGCAACGTGCTCCTACGGGGTGCCCAGTCACTGCCGCCTCAACCAGCCTCCCCCTCGTCCGTCGCCGCCGAGTCCGCGGAACACGGATGCCACTAGGCTGGAAAGCGCGTGCCGCGCCGGGGAAACCGAGTCGCACGGCAAGGAAGTGATCGGTATGAGCCATGACCGACGGCGCGAACACAGGCCGGGACCGATGGTGTCCCCGCTGTTCCTCACCAGGGCGCATGGTCTGTTCAACCTCGCTTCCGGGGCTTGGCCGTTGCTGCACATGACCGGCTTCAGGCGCTTCTTTCGGTCCCACACAGCCGGATCCGGAGCAGAACTGGCTGGTGAGGACGGTGGCCGGACTGCTGGTCACCACCGGGTGGGGTCAGCTGCGGGCGCGTCCGGCCGCCGATTCCCTGGCTGAGGCCCGGCGCAGTGGCCTGGGGACGGCCGCCACGTTGCTCGTGGCCGACGTCATCTCCGTACCTGCCGGCCGGGCACGTCGTGCTCACGGCCTCGACGCGGTGGTCGAAGCGGGATGGCTCCTCGCCTGGTGGGCGTGCCCGCCCCCGGGCCGCCCAGGGGCCGGTCGGCGGCCGGCGTAGCGCCCCCGGGCCCGAATGCGCGGACCGTCCACCGCCCTCCTGCCGGCGGGGCACGCAATCCGCCGGGCCCCGGCAGCGGCTGTTTCAGGGCCGCTCGCCCACTCCGGTCGCCGCCTCGTGGGCACGGCCCGCGGGCGAGTCCTCGGCCAGCGGCGGCGTGGGGCCGCCCGCTCCCCGCCGCAGCCCGTGCAGGAACTCCTCGATGGCCTCGGTGGCCGTGTGCCGGGGCTCCCACTCCAGCTCCCGGCGGGCGCGTGTGGTGTCCATCAGCGGGATCCGCAGCACCGCGTCGAAGAGCTCCGCGGAGGCCGGTGCCAGATGCAGTTTCCAGGCGGCCGCGACACAGCCGCGCAGGAAGGGCCGTGGCACTCGTAGCACCCGAGCGCCCAGGATCTCCGCGAGGACGCCGGCGTCCACCGGGGGCTCGGCCGCGATGTTGAACGCGCCGCGTACGTCCCGGACGACCGCGGCCCGGTAGGCCGCGGCGGCGTCCTCGGTGTGCAGCACCTGGAAACGCAATCCCGGCACCTCCGGGACGACGGGCACGAGCGCCGGCCGCACCAGGCTGCCCGGCACCAGCGGTCCGCCGAAGAGCCGCCGCTGCTGGGATGCGGACTGCCGCTGGAACAGGAAGCCGGGGCGCATCCGCACCACACGCAGGTCCGGATGGCGCCGCTCGAAGCCGTCGAGGAAACGCTCCAGATACGCCTTCTCCCGGGTGTACGCGGCCTCCGGCCAGCCATGGGTGGGCCAGGACTCGTCGACCGCGCGATCCTTCGGCCCCGGCGAATACGCACCCACCGACGAGGTGTACACCACGGCGGGAACACCCGCGGCGGCCACGGCCTCGAAGACGCGGACACTGCCCAGCACATTGCTGCGCCACGTGGTGGCCGGCTCATGGGTGGGCTGGAACAGCCAGGCCAGGTGCACCACCACATCCGCATCACGGAAGTGCGGTACGAGGTCCACGTCCGGGTCGCCGAGGTCCACGGCACGCCACGTCGTTTTCTCCGGCGTCCAGTCCGGGACACGGCGCGCGAGCCCCAGGACCGAGGAGACGGCCGCCTCCTCGCCCAGCGCCCGCACCACCGCGGAGCCGACGTTGCCGGTGGCGCCCACCACGACCACCCGCAGTCCGGATGCGCCCGGCTCGCGCCGGTGTGCGTTCGTCTGGCGATCGGCGGGCATCGGCCACTCCTTCGGGGTAGGGGGCACGAGAGGAGCGTTGCGCAGGTGCTGCTGCTCAGGTCCGCCGCTCCGCGGCGGATCAGCGGCCATCCGAGTGCCCGGGCCCTCTGCTCCCCATGCGCCCTTCGGCCTTCAACACCGGAGGAACCATGCGCCGCCGTGGGGTGTCGTTCGCGACACGTGCGCCGGGAAGACGAGTGCTGCCGCAGAGCGAAGTGGGGGGCGTCCACGGCGCTGGGGCCCCGCAGCAAGGAACGGCGTTGTGCTCCTGGTCGACAAGTTCAAGGCCCGGCGAGGCATCGCCACCCGATACCGCAAGGCCTCAGGACCTGGACCGCTCGGTGATTAGGCCATGCGCTACAGAGCCACAAAGAGCCGTACGGGCGCCAGGGCGTCAGCCTGGCGCCCGTACGCGAAGCACTCAGTTCGAGTGCGGCCGACCGTCTCGGACCCATGTCACCACAACCAGAGCTGAGGTGACGAACATCAGGACGCTGAAGGTGGCTACGGATTCGACGTACTGCTCGTTGCCGTCTGCGCGCAGCTGAAGCGCGAGTGAACCAAGCGCAGTCCCAAGCGCCGCGGTAGCGGCGGCCATGGCGACGAACGGGCCCTTCGTCATTGGTGCTTCCTCCCCCATGAGACGATTGATCAAGACCGAGCCTACATGCATTGCGATGTCACTGCCGGAAGGTCGTGGACGGTCGGGCAAGCACCAAACGCCGCTCACCATCTGTCAGTTGCACTCGCGGCCACGACCTGCACGAGGCCGCGCAACGCCTCGACACGCTGCCATTTGCCCCGTACTCCCGTCCGTCGGCGACTGGGAGGAACGGCGGACCTGGTCAGACGACACCACTCATACCATCCACGAGTCACAGACCCTGCGCATCGAGCGCACCCACGAAGCCCACCCCCGCGACCGATCCACCCCGGCCCGGGTACTCCAGACCCTGCTGGGCCCACCGCGGAGATCATCAGATATCAGGGAGGAGGGAGTCGTCTTCGGTACGGGCGCCGGGGAGCTGGTGGCGAGCGGCGATCAGAGCAGCGTCGACGTCGCCGGTGCCGGTGGCGACACACAGCGTGTAGACAACGTCATCGAGTCGCTGCCGTGCTTCCCGGGCCCCTTCTCGGCGTGCGGGGTGTTGAGGGTCTCGTACTGCTGGACGAGATCGGCGAGAACCGCGGGGCGGGCCATGAGCATGGCAGGCTCCTTCTGTCCTTCCGTGACGGTGGCGGTACGTGCCGCGTCGGCAAGCGCCGCGGGACGTGGGGTGTCAGGCGGATCCGGGAGCCGCTGGGGCTGCGGATCGGCCTCGACCTCTTCGCGGATGGTGCGGCAGCTGCGGCAGATGAGCCGGGAGACATGCGTCTGGGAGATGCCCAACTCCTCAGCGATATGGGCTTGGGTCAGGTCGCGGAAGAACCGCGGTTGCGGTAGCGGCTGGCCAGACGGTGGGTCATCGGGAGCCGCCAGTTCCTCGGCGAGTAGCTCGCGCTCGGGCCCATCGGAGGCCGCAGCCGGCCGCTCGAAGTCGGCCGCGGCGTCGTGACCGCGGCGGGCCCGGTGCTCGTGTTGGTGTCCTTCGTCCTGATCGCGGTCAGCCTCGTCCTGATCCCGCTCGCGGCCGTCGTCCTCTTGGCCGGCCTCACACCGCTGGTCCGCAACCGCACACTGGGCCCGGGCATGGCGTCGGGTTCATCCTGACCTGCGCATCTATGGGTGACCGGCGACGAAGCGTACGGCGAGGGCCCCACTTCCACGGCACCTTGGAGGCACCCGGTAGCGGCTATGTCCTGGCCGTCGCCGACCGCCTCTGCCCGCCGCGGGCCGGCAGCGGCGCCGCGCCGCAACCGGACCGTGCGCTACGAGGTCCCGAACGGGCCCGTCCGCCACCGCGTCCTCCTCACCGCGCGGTGTATCCACCGTCCGCGTAGACCTCCGAGCCGGTCATAAAGGTGGAATCATCGCTGACCAGGAATGCGACGACGGCTGCGATCTCCTCCCCGCGGCCCAGCCTTCCGATCGGGGTGCCGGCCAGCATGGCTTCGTGGCGGGCCGTTCCCTCGTACCTCTCGAGCAGTTGGCGGGTCCCGATGAAGCCGGGGTGCAGGGAGTTGACGCGGACTCCGGAGTCGGCCCAGTGCAGCGCCGCGTTCTTGGTGAGCGTGCGCACGGCCCCCTTGGCCGCATGGTAGGCCGCGCTGTTCCCCATGCCGCCCACCGTGCCGAGTATCGAGGACACGTTGACGATCGATCCGCCTCCCGAGGAGGCGATGAGCGGGCCGAGGTGCTTCATACCGAGCCAGACCCCGGTGGAGCCGATCGACATGACCACCTCCCAGCGCTCGATCGTCTCGTCCTCGACGGTGGCGATGCTGCCGATGGCAGCGTTGTTGACCAGCCCGTCCAGTCGGCCGTACTCGTTCCGGATGAAGCTCGCCACGTCGATCCACTGGGACTCCTCGGCCACGTCGAGCCGCGCCGTCACATGCCGTCCCGGCGTGCCGTCCAGCTCGGCGGCGAGGGCGCCGCACGCCTGCTCGTCGAGGTCGGTGAGCACCAGGTGGGCGCCCTCCTCGGCGAGTCTGGCGGCCGCGGCCGTGCCCAGTCCCCCGGTGGCGCCGGTCACGCACACGACCTTGTCCCTGATGCGTTCGTCTACGGCTGGCACAGCGCACCTCATTCATCGCGTCAGCCGAGGCTGACGAGCGTCTTTCCGGCCGTTCGGCCGGCGATCATCTCCGTCAGCGCGTGCGGAGCCGACTCCAAGCCCGTGAACACGGTCTCGCGATAATGCAGATCGCCGCTGCGAAGCCACCCGGTCATCCGGCGCCGCATCTGCCCCATGAGGTGCAGGTTGCTGCTCCCGCGGAACCCGCGGAGGGTCAGGTCCTTGGACACCGCGAGGAACAGGTTCCGCGGCCCGGCCGGGCCGGACTCGTACTCCGAGATCGAGCCGCACATCGCTACGCGCCCGCCCCTCCTCAGGTGTGACAGGGCGGCCTCGAGGTGGGCCCCTCCGACGGAGTCGAAATAGATGTCGATTCCGTCGGGCGCGATGGCGCCCAGCGTTGCCTCGATGTTCCCCGCCCGGTAGTTGAAGGCGTCGGCGCCCAAGCGGTCGCGCAGCCAGTCGACCTTCTCGTCGGTGCCCGCGCTGGCCACCACCCGGTTACCCATGAGCCGTGCGATCTGCACGGCCAAGCTGCCCACCGCCCCCGCGGCAGCCGAGACCCAGACGGTTTCCCCGCCTCGTAGCGCGTCAACGACGTGCAGACCGGCGTAGGCCGTCAGGCCCATACCGCCCAGTGGGCCGAGATACCACTGCGGCTCGCATGCATCGACGTCCAGGCGTGTCAGGGTGCCGAGTCCGCTGAGCTGCTCGGCGTCCGCGTCCACGACGGCGTACTCGCGCCAGCCCTGGGCGTGCCACACCACGTCGCCCGGGGTGAAGCCCTCGGCCCGGGACTCCACCACCTCCCCCACTGTCATGATGCCGTCCATGGCGCGGCCGAGAGGGAAGGCGGCGAAATAGCCGGAGGGCGCGTCGGGCCGTAGCCGCAGCCGAAGGCCGGGGTCCACCGATGTCCACGTGTTGCGTACGAGCACCTGCCCCGGCCCGGGCCGGGGCACGGGGACCTCGACCAGCTCGAAGTCGTCCGGGCTGACGCTGCCGTCCGGGTAGGCCCTGACCCGGATCTCCCGTCCGGTCCGCATCACCATATTGAACTAATATCAGTTCGGTTTAGCCGGGCGCAATGGTCAAGCGTCCCTGTGCGGCATCGGGTGTCGTACGGCGGTGGCGATTCTGACGGCAGCCTCCCGCCCCTCGGCGATCGCGTGCGCCACACGTCGCGGAACCACGGCGTCGCCAACCGTCAGTACGAGGGGGGCGGCGCAGTCCAGGGCTCCGCGCGGGCGGCGCTCCCCCACCACGACGACACGGTCCGCGGGCACGGTGGTGATCCCTCCGGAGGTGCGGTGAGCGACGGTGACGCCCTCGGGGCCGATGCCGGTCGCCGTGCACAGCGGCAGGATCTCGAGCTCGCAGCTGCCCGACAGACGTTCCAGCAACTGGACACGGCTCTCGGGCGGGATCGCCCCGGCGAAGGCCGTTCCCGGCGTGACGAAGGTGATGCGGGGTACCCCCGCGGCCACGGCCAGTTCTACGACGTCGCACCCAGGCCACCAGCCGAACCCGTCGTCGGCCACGAGCACCCGCGCGGCACCTGCCAGCGACGGAACCCCCCGCGCCAACGCGACCGACGAGGCCATGGCACCGGCCGCCGGCAGCGGCGATGTCTCCTCCCCGCCCGTGGCCAGCACCACGGCGTCGAATCCTTCGAGCTCGGCGCCCGGCTCCACGGTCCGCCCCAGACGTACGTCGACACTCGCGGCGGACAGCCCCCGTTCGTAGAAGCCGAGCAGCGCGCCCCAACCGGTGCGGTGGGGCGCCAGAGCCGCCGTGGCGAGCTGTCCGCCCAGCCGGTCGGCGGCCTCGTAGAGGACGACATCCGCCACCCCGGCGTGGGCAAGACTCAGCGCGCACTCCAGGCCCGCGGGTCCCGCCCCCACGACGGCGACGCGCTGTCCGGTGGCGCGTGCCGGATCCCACGCGCGCACCAGCGGTGCGGCGGGCCGACGCGGTTCGCCGGGCGGTGCCAGGTCCGGGTTGACCACGCACAGCAGCACCGGGTCGAACGTCCGGCAGTCCTCGTTGCAGGCCACGCAGGGCCGGACCTCCGCCGCACGGCCGGTGAGCACCTTGCGCGGCAGGTCCGGGTCGGCGATGAGCGCGCGCGCCATCCCCACCAGGTCGGCTCCGGCCGCCAGGGCGTCGCCGATCGCGGCCGCGGTACGGAAGGCGTGGGACGCCACGAGCGGCCGGGTGACGAGCGGCCGCAGACGCGCCAGATCATCCAGCACGGGCGGGCTTTCGGTGGCCATGTCACGGACGTATGTGGTCCGCACCCCGACGGTGACGTTGACGTAGTCGACCAGCGGATCCACGGCCGGGAGCAGCGCGGCCAGCTCGTCCGGCGTCAGCGCCACGTCCTCCGAGGCGTCGACGCTGAAACGGATGCCCAGCAATGCGTCGGCCGACAGCCCGCGAATCGCGGCGATCACCCGCTCCAGTACCTCGAGCCCGTCACGGCGCGGGTTCGTGCGCGGCGAGAGGAACTGCTCCAGCAGATAGGCGTGGGCGGCGTGCAATTCGATGCCGTCGAACCCCGCCTCCAGGGCGTGGGCGGAGGACACGCGGAACGCCTCCACCACCTCGTCGATCTCGCTGCCGCGCAGAGCGCGCGGCGCCGTCGGCTCACGGGGAGAGCGCACGGCCGCGGGAGCGACCGGCGCGTAGTACGACTGCGCGCCGAGCGTCTCCCGGCCGAGGTGAACGAGCTGGCAGACGGCGACCGCGCCTTCGGCGTGTATGGCCTCCACCCGCTCCCGCAGTGGACCCACCGCCTCCGGGCGATGGAGCTGGAGGATGTTCCCCTGCCTCGGCGCGGACTCCGGCGCCACCGTCGTACCGCCGCAGACCAGCAGCGCCGCGCCACCGGCCGCGAGACGGCCCCAGTACTCGGCGTCGCCGCCCATCGGCAGCCCGTCCCGTACGAAACCGCTGGCGTGGGCCGTGGCGACCAGCCGGTTCCGCAGCGTCGACGAACCGATGACCAGCGGCGCGGCGGCCGAGGGAAGAGGTGATGCGGCCATGGGCCCTCCGGCATCGGTCATGATCGTGACTACGCCGGGGTGACGGCGCTCCCGCCCGCGAGGGGGCCGGCGGAGCGTCCGCGGATGAGGTCCGACAGCCGTTCCGCGGCGGCGATGGTCGGCAGGTTCGTGTTGGCCCGCGGCACCTCCGGGAACACGGAGGCGTCGGCGACCCAGAGTCCGTCGAGGCCGAGGACACGGCCGGACGCATCGACCACCGCACGGGGGTCGTCGGGCGCGCCCATGCGGCAGGTTCCGCAGATGTGGCCGGTGTCGCCGATGGTCTCCATGAGCCAGCGGTCGATCGTCGCGTCGTCGGACAGCGTGTCGAGGCTCCGGCCGGCGATGTCGATGGCGATGTGCTCGAAGGCGGCGTCGAACGGCCCGCTGCGCAGCAACTCCACGCAGTGCTTGACGCCGTCGCGCATCCGGACGAGGTCCGAGGGGTCGCTCAGCAGGTCCTGGTCGATCAACGGATGCACGTCCGGGTCGGCGGAGGCCAGGCGCAGCACGCCGCGTGAGAACTGCTGGTTCGCCCACAGACAGAGCAGGCCGGGGCCGCCCGCGGCGTGGCCGCCACCCGCGCCGCCCCAGGTTCCGCCGGTGCTTTCGGCGACGAGATGGGAGTCGCCGGGGTTCGGCAGGGCGAGCGTCTGGTTGATCGAGGTGATCATCATGTCGTTCTCGCCCGCTCCCGCCAGTCCGGAGGAGTAGCGCAGACAGCAGTTGGCGTGCCGGGCGTCGATGTCGGGCTGCTTTCCGGGCCGGGCGTACAGCCAGAACAGCGCCAGGGGATGTTCCTGCATCCCCTCACCGACCGGGAGCGCCGCCACCGGGCCGTCCGGCCCGATGCCGGACCGCAGCAGGATCGCCGGGGAGTGCACCGCTCCGGCGCACAGGACGACGTGCCGGGCACGGACTTCCGTCCAGTCGTCCCCGCGGCGCAGCCGCACCCCCACGGCCCGGCCTCCTTCGATGAGCACCGTGTCCACCGTCGCGTCGCCGAACACCCGCAGATTGGGGCGCTGTCGGGCCGGCTCGAGGTACCCGTCGTTGGTCGTGACCCGCGCACCGTCGCGGGAGCTGATGGCGTACGGCGAGACGCCGGTGCCGGTCGGCCCGTTGTGGTCGTCGCACCAGGCGTGGCCACGCCCCAGCGCGGCCTCGGCGAGCGCGTGGTCGGCGGGGCCCCAGTCCTCGCGGCCGAGCCGCTGCACCGGTATGGGCCCGTGATCGCCGTGGTGAGGGCGGTCGCCGAAGTCCGCGTCGCTCTCCATGCGTCGCAGGTACGGCACCATGTCCGCGTACGACCAGCCGGGACAGCCGTACGCCGCCCACCGGTCGTAGTCGTCCGGCATGGCCCGGAAGGCGATCATGCCGTTGACCGACGACGAACCGCCGAGGCCCCGTCCGCGCACATGCGGCCGCGGCGCCTGGGCGCGGCTGCGCCGCGACGTCAGACCTGGCCACTGGAACTCCGCGCAGGCCCTCTCGTCCAACGCCCGCCAGCCGTTCATACTGCGCAACTGCGGTGGGGCGTCGGCGGACCGCCAGTCGCGCCCGGCCTCCAGCAGCACGACCTCGCTGGCCGGGTCCTCGCTCAGACGCGCCGCCAGCACGCTCCCGGCGCTGCCGCCGCCGACGACCACCCAGTCGGCTTCCAGTGTCGGCGTCATGGTGCCCCCACCTCCGTCCACACGCTGGACATCCGTCCCACGGCGACCCTCGCGCCGGAGCGCGCGTGAAGACAGAGATTGAATCAACTTCAATTCTGCGGGGAGCGTACTGCCCCGGACGGAAGCGCGGCAAGGCTCGTGACATGACGCGTGGGTAGCCGTCGCCACCGTGAGCGAAGCCACCGGCCCTCAGGCGAGGGGTCCGCGCATCACGGTCTCGGGCAGCGCCGGATTCGCAGCCGCGTGCCCGCACAGTTCCTGGTCGTCGAGGGGGGCGAGCAAGCGCCCGGCCGGCAGTCGGGGATGGCGGGCCGCCCCCGCGCGACCCGCGGGTACGCACCGCGATCTCCCTGCGGCCCGAGCTGACCGAGGGCCGCTGCACCGGCATTGCGGTGACAGGTCTCAGGCACGGGGCGGGGGAAGTCCGGCCACGGCCCATTTCGCCCGTGTGGACAGTCCGGCGAGTGCCTTCGCCGGCTCCTTGCCGATCGTATCCAGCAGGCGCCTGCCGTGCGTCATCGTCGTACGCGCGAGTTCCGCGTCACCCGCCTCGACCGCGGCGAGCGTCAGCTCCAGGTGCTGCTCGGTGATCACGCGGCCGAGTCCGCGGCGGTGCCACTGCCGCACCGTTGCGTCCGGCGTCGTGCCGTCGGCGCCGACGGCCGCCCGTTCCCGTTCCAGCGCCCGCTCCGCTGCCGCGAGGTCGCCCTTGCCGCGCTCCAGACGGGCCAGGACGTACGCCTCGGAGGCCCGGTCCCATGCTGTGTCCTGAAGCGAGAGGAGAAGGGACTGGGCGCGGGCCGCCTGCGGATAGTCGCCGATGTGCTCCAGCGCGCGGCTCAGTTCCCGCAGCCGGTCCGCGTCCGGGCCCGTGTCGTCCAGCATGCGGGTGAGCGCGACCCGGGCGTTCTCAACGCGCCCCTGCCGGTGGGCCAGTTCGATCCAGGTGAACTCGCTCTCCGCGGCCGGATCCCGTCCGGCCGAACCTTAACGAGGCTGTTGGCCACCAGCGCCGGCTGGTCGCCCGGCGACACGGTCCCTTGAATGCGGAGGTGCGTCAGGTCGATCCCCGGCCGCTTGGAGCCCGGGGGCCTTTGCGCGGATTCACAGTCCGGCGCCCGTCGCGGACAGGTGTTTTCTCCCTGGTTCACGAAGACGCGCCGGACGGGCGGGCGGAAGGCTGTGCGGCGTCACTTCGCACCCCCTTCCGAGGAGGAACATCGAATGGCCCGACACGGAATCAGACGCTGCACCGCGCTGCTGGCCTGCACCGCGGCCCTCACCGGCGCCGCTCTCGGCACCGGTGGGACCGCTCAGGCGGCGACCTCGACGAAGGCGCCGACGACCTCGGCGGCGACCACCTGCACCGACCCCAAGACGGGTGTGCCGCTCACCGCCACGATCGAAGGGGACAGGAACGCCAACGCGATCTGGGGCACGCCGGGCAGCGTCGTCAACGCCTTCTCGGGGGACGACTGGGTCTTCTCCGACCTGATCAACACCTCCGCCGTGGTCTGTCTCGGTGACGGCTCGGACAACTTCAACCCCAGCGACCCGACCAATGTGTCGGTGGGAACGTACTTCGGCGTAAGCGGCCAGAACGGCAACGACAACATCACGGGAGGCACGGGTAACGATTACCTCTTCGGCGACAGCCCCGACAACGCCTCCCACTCCGGCAATGACACCCTGATCGGCGGCCCCGGCTACGACGTCGCCAACGGCGGTCCCGGGATCGACCGGTGTGACGCCGAAGTCGAGATCAACTGCGAGCTCTGAGGACGGACGCCGGGGGCCTCGTAGGCCGCTGGGAGGAGCTCGAGCACCCGCCGCCCCGCCCGGCACACCGGGCTCATGTTGTCCAGGCCCCGGAGGAAGCCCTGGCGACCACCGCGCTCAGGATGCGGACGCCACGGGCGGATCCGGGGTCGACATCGGTGAGTTGCCGCACCCGCTGGAGACGGTAGTCCAGGGTCCGCGGATGGATGTTCAGCGCCGCGGCGGTGTTCCTGCGGTGCATGTCGTGGGCGTAATACCTCTCCAGAGTGGCGAACAGCTCGGGTCCCCGGGCGAGGCTCCGGGCTATGCCGGACAGCCAGGTGTCGATCTCGCGGTCTTCGGCGACGGCCAGTTCGACGAAGACATCGTCCAGGGTGTGCAGGCGACGGGGCACGGGCTGGAGCGGAGCCGCCAGGCTGACGCGCCGGGCGCGCGCGTACGCGTCGGCCAGCGCGCGGACGCGGCCCGTACTGGTGCCGATCGCGCACGGCCGCGCCACCGCCTGGCCGGCGTCGCGGACGAAGGCGAGCGCCCGGTCCCGCGCGGCCCGGTCGAGACCCGGCCGGGCCGTACCAGGAGCGCGGTCCTGGTCGGCGGGTACCAGGACCACCAGCTCGTCCGCCCGGGGCCAGGCCATCGGCACCCGGTGGCGGGCCAGGAGGGCTTCGACGATCCCCTCGCGCCCTGCGGCGCCCGGGGCGGGACGGCCGGGGACGTGGACGACCACCACCTCGTACGATGCGGCCAGGCTCATGCCGACGGCGCGGGCGAGGCCCGAGGCCAGGGCGTCGTCGGCGAGGAGGGCCATGGTGAGCGCGCGGACCCGGGCCACGAAGGGCAAGCGGCGCTTCTGCTCCGCCGCATGGCCGCGGGTGTAGGCGTCGATGCCGCGGGTGCCCTGCGCGGTGAACCAGACCATGAGTCGCATCAGTTCATCGGTGTTCTCCGGGCCGGACGCCTCCTGGATCTCCCGGAGCATGAGGTTGGTGTGCAGACCGAGGACCCGCCGCCGGGACACGGCGGACATCCCCGTTCTGGCCCGCGACGCGCCCATCGACGCGATGTTGTCGAGATCCTCCTGGGTGAGGGGAATGCCCTCGGGGGCTAATTCCAGGGTGCGGCGTCTGAGCCAGACCGCGTACTCCAGCGCTTCGGCTCTCAGCCGGCCGTCGTCCTCCACGAACCGGTACTCGGGGATCTCCCGTCCGTAGACCTCGACTTCATGGCGTGCGTCGTCCAGGGTGCGCCGGGCCAGTTCGGCGAAGAGATGACTTCCCATCGGTCGGTGCCTCCGTCAGTCTTCCGGGAACTCCCGCACGACCGCACGGGGACAGCTGTACGCAGGGGCGGTGCTCCACGCGGCGTTCCCGATGTCGGATGGGTCGAGGCCGAGCATGCCACCACTCGACGGCGGGCGGTCGGCACGGACCGCGTTCCGTGCGCGGAAATTCACCTCGCCGCCGTCCGCGCGACCGCCTCGGTCAGCCGGACGGCGGAGTAGTCGGCGAACGGTCGGCGGCCCGCCGTGATGTGGCGCTGCCGCCACGCGGGTAGCTCGGTGCCCGCGCCTTCGACCGTTTCGGCTGGGTGGCCGTGTGCGCGCTCATCGCGCTCGCCCTGGCGGTGTCGCTCGCCGCGTTTCTCGTCGGTGGCCGCAACCTTCGTCGGGCGACAGCGCGGATCAGGTCTCGAGGGCGTCTTGGATGCCCAGCAGGTCCTCGAGCGCGTCACTCACCCCGGCGACAAGGTCGCGACGCGGGTCGATGAGCCACTGGAGCTGGAGTCCGTCCCAGAGGGCGACGAGGGACTCCGCGATGTTCCTGGGAGCCCTGCTGTTTCGGTATCTGTCACGGAACCACTCATGAGCGGGATGGTCCGGAGCTCTGGTCCGCGCCAACGCGGCCGTCCATGTCACCGCGGGAGCCGCACTGGCGGTCGGCATCGCGCCCGCGGCTGCTCGGCGGCGCTCGCCGGGTCGCTGGTGCCACGCCCCTCGCCGCCTTCCCCTTCTGGACCCAGCCCGATGGCGCACCCCCTCCACGGCGTCACCGCACTGACCGCCGGTGACGTCGTCGAGCACCTGCTCGCCGCCATCGTCCACGACGAGCGACGAATTCGGCGCACCTCCGGGTAGGAGACCCACCACGCCCACGTCAGGAGGAGCCTCACCATGACCGCCACCCCTCCCCCAGTGCCGGACCGGCAACGTCACGTCGAGGACGAGTTGGTCCGTAAGGTGCTCGCCTCGTTCCACAACACGCCGGATGCCCGGCTCAAGGAACTCATGCAGGGCCTGGTGCACCACCTGCACGCCTTCATCCGCGAGGTCCGCCTCACCGAAGCCGAATGGCAGCAGGCCATCGACTTCCTCACCGCCACCGGCCACATCACCACCGACCGCCGCCAGGAGTTCGTGCTGCTGTCCGACGTCCTCGGCGCCTCCATGCAGACCATCAACGTCAACCACGAGGCCACCACGGGCGCCACCGAGGCCACCGTGGTCGGCCCGTTCTTCGTCGAAGGCTCCCCCGAGATCGCCCTGGGCGGCGACATGGCCGCAGGAGCCCCGGGAGAACCCTGCTGGGTCGAGGGCACCGTCACCGACACCGACGGCAACCCTGTCCCCGGCGCCCGCCTCGAGGTATGGGAAGCCGACGAAGACGGCCTCTACGACGTGCAGCGCGACGACGGCCACCCGGCCGCCCGGGCCCACCTGTACACCGACGAGCAGGGCGCCTACGCATTCTGGGGGCTCACCCCCACGCCGTACCCCATCCCCCATGACGGCCCCGTCGGAACCCTGCTCGACAAGACCGCGCGCTCGCCCCTGCGCGCTTCCCATCTCCATTTCATGGCCACCTCGCCCGGCCTGCGCACCCTCGTCACCCACATCTTCGTCGAGGGCGACAGCCTGCTGGGCTCCGACGCCGTGTTCGGCGTCAAGGACTCCCTCGTCAAGCGCTTCGAACGACAGCCGGGCGGCACCCCGGCTCCCGACGGGCGCGACCTGTCGGGACGGAGCTGGTCCCGCGTGTGGTTCGACATCGTGCTCTCCCCTCAGCGGACATGACCTCGCGCAGCGCGTGCGTTTCGCCCCCGGCGACGCTTCGGCGGCGGTGTGCGCCGAGGTGGAGCGGCTGGGCAGCTCCCGGCCGATGCTGATCGCGGCGCGCTCCGGGGCGGGCCCGGCCGAGATTGGTCCGGGTTCGACGATGCCGTACGCGCGATCCTGGAGGTGGGCCCGGCCAACACCCCGCACCCTGTGGCCCGTCATGATCTGCGGCTGCTGCTGCGAGCCGCATGGCAGGGTTGCCGACCCGTCGAGACAGCAGTGATGAGCCGACGGCTGATCAAGCAACCGTCTGGACGCGCACGGGCAGGGATGCCCATGAGCGCAGGTGTTGTTGGGGTGGCGGAGCGGTGCGCCGGTGAGTTCGATCCGCTGGACCCCTGCCGACGGACCTCGGCCAGCACGACCGCAGCCGCGCCGCGGTGGCCGGAGTGTTCGGCGTGTAGCGGTGCAGCGGCTCGTCGAGCGCCCGGTCGCCGCAGGTCGGCCGGGCCATGGGCGAGGAGGACCAGACCGCTTGAGGAGGCGTGCGGCGGAAGGCGGCCCGCGCTGCGGGTGTAGTTGATGACCGCGCCCGGTGCCGTCAGCCGCTCCAGGAACAGCACCTCGTCGCCGTCCAGTACGCCGAGCTGTACGTGATGTCCGACGACATCGTGGACGCCCTCCATGAACGGCATGCCCGCGTTGGCGTGAGCTCGCCGAGCTGGGCCCGCGCGCCCGAGCGGCCACACCGGCAGAAGAGGCCACGCCACAGCCCGTGCCGGAAGCCACCACGGACTTCAGCCCATGGAGGCGCGCGACGCGTACGAACTCGTCGACAC
Organism: Streptomyces sp. BRA346; assembly: GCF_052851135.1. Classification (NCBI taxonomy): domain Bacteria; kingdom Bacillati; phylum Actinomycetota; class Actinomycetes; order Kitasatosporales; family Streptomycetaceae; genus Streptomyces; species Streptomyces sp. BRA346. The sequence continues at coordinate 43,850 of NZ_JAIWIH010000045.1, forward strand.
AAACCACCCGTTGGGCCGCTCCAAGCGATCACCTCGCCGTTCTTCCGCGCAACCCGGAGGAGTTGGTCCGCAGGGCCGCCGACCGCTTCGGCCTCGACCTGGACCGTACGGTCCGGCTGCGCACCCGGCGGCGCAGCCGTCACGCCCTGCCCGTCGACCGGCCGCCCAACCCTGCGCCGTCTGCTCACCGACTTCGTGGAGTTGCAGGACCCCGCCACCCAGGGCCAGGTCGCGGTGCTCGCCGAGCACACCTCCTGTCCGCCCGAGCGCCGTCCCCTGGCCGGACTCGCCGGGGCACGGCCGGATGCCTTCCGCGAACAGGTGACGGCGGCCGGGCGGAGCGTCCTCGTCCGGCCGTCGGCCAGGGCCACGACGGACGAGACCAGCGCCCGCAGGCACGCGGCCTCGGCCGCCTCGTCGGTCAGCGCGAAGCGCCGCACGGTGAGCCCGTCGAGTCCGGCCAGGAAGAATCGCGCGACCGCCTCCGCCGGTTGCGCGAGTTCCTGGCCGATTCGCCGGGCGGTACGGGCCACGAGGTCGGTCGTCACCTGGATCAGGTCGCGATAGTGGTCGCCGAGCACCTCGCGCAGTCGGGGCGTGCGCAGGGCGCACATGCTCAGCTCGTTCAGCAGCTGGTAGTTCGCCGGTTCCTCGCGCACCGTGCGCCACAGAGCGGCGGCCAGCGCGGCGATGGTCTCCGCGAAGTCACCGTTTTCGGGTGCGGCCTGCTCGACCTCGGCGACCAGGTCGTCCGTGAGCTGCTTGAGCACGGCGTGGTACAGGTCTTCTTTCGTGCCGAACGTGTAGTGCACCGTCGCATGGGCCACGCCCAGCTCGGCGGCGATGGCACGGGTGCTGCCCGCCATGAGCACATGGTATCGACGTGGTCAATCGATCAAGTTCGATCGAACTGGCCGTCGGGCGCCATCGTCGCCGACCCTGCCAACGCCCGCCCCTGGTCGGCAGGTTGTGGCGGGCGCGTCGCAGGGCTGTCCAGGACCGGGGTCCGTCTTCAGGCGGATGGTGTCCAGGCGGGCGCGCGTTCGCGGTGCAGTGCGTGGCCGACGGTCAGGGCCCGCGCCGCGCGGTCCGCCGTCGCACCGCTGAGCCCCGTGCCCAGCCGCAGCGCGCGCAGGGTGAGGACCTGCGCGGCCATCATGGCGATGACCGGGTCGCCGGAGGTGAGGTAGCGCTCGCAGCCCGGACCGGGCAGGTCGTCCCGAACCAGTCGGCGCCCGCCGCGCACCTGCTCGATGAGCTCTTCGATGCGCGTGTTCAACGGGGCGGCCGCGCCGTCGGCCGCCCACCGCAGGTACGGCAGCTCACGCGGGCCCATCGCCACGACCACGGTCTCCGCCATCCGCCGGACGGCCGGATCGGGGTGGAGCAGCCGGTGGGCCTGGCAGACCGGAATGCAGGTGCAGACCTTGTTGCAGGTGCAGATCGTGCCGCCGCCACCGCCGTAGGTGGGATCCGGTGCCTCATAGGTGGGCGGGTCGTACGTGGGTGGCTCGTAGGTCGTCGGTGGTTCGTAGGTGGGGGTCGGTGGTTCGTACGTCGTCGGCGGTTCGTACGTGGGCGTCGGGGAGTCGGACGTCGACGGGCTCGATGAAGGGCGGGAGGTGCTGGGGGACGGCGAGGAGGGAGACTCCGAGCCGCCGTCGTCGCATCCGCCGAGCAGCAAGGCCGCCGCGACGGACGACGCGATCCCGGCCCCGAGGAGGCCGCGGCGCCCCGATGCCGCCGACCACGGTGGTCCGGTGATGGGCAGGATCTCGACCGGCCCCGTGGTGTCCGGGCCGTCGACCCGCTGGATCTCGTAACGCGGAGCGTCCGGCGTCTGCTCGGGTGCGTCGGCCTGGTTGTCCTGGTTGTCCTGGTTGCCCTTCCCTGAGCGCCTCGGGCGCGGCCAGGGCAGCATGACGTCATTCATGCGTGCCTCCGTGGACGCCGCAGGGCTCACCGGCGTGGTCGTCGCGCCATATGAGGCCGCCCGACCCTGCGATCCGGGTGAGGAGCTGGTCCTTCACCAGTTCCCTGGTGATGTGGCAGCGCTGGGACCCGGTGAACTCGCCTCGGCCGTTCGTCGCCAGCGACTTGTGATAGCAGTCGCCCGCGCAGTTCCACTTGGCGAAGCACCCGTCGCAGAACGACCGGTGTTCGACGCCCAGATCGCGCAGCCGGTCGAGCCGGTCCATGTCGAAGGTGTAGCCGTCCGGCCCGGGCGAACCGTAGAAGAACACGTCGGCGAACTCGTTGTCCTCGGAGAACGCCTCGAAGCAGGCCGATACGTTTCCCGCGGGGCTCAGGCAGAAGTTGTCCTGGGTGATCCCGCAGAAGTGGTTGGTCAGCGTTCCGACCCGGGCCGCGCTGTAGATCAGCTCATGTCCGAAGCGGGCGGCCCTGCCCTGCGCTTCCCGGTAGGCGGCGATGAACTCCCCGGTCTCCGCGTCCGGCTCCCCCGCGTGCCGTCCCAGCTGGTAGGCGGGTTCCACCTGGACACGCTTCGGTGTGAAGTTCGACAGCACGAACTCGATCGAGTCGGGCAGCAGCGGTATCTGCTCCGCGGTGACGGTCAGCCGCACCGCGTAGGGGTAGTCCGCGTCGGTGAAGCGCCGCATGGTGTGCATGACGCGCGCGCTCGATCCCGTGCCCCGTACGGTCGGCCGGTGCTTGTCGTGGGCCTCGGGCAGACCGTCGAAGGACAGGCTCATGCCGCCGTTGAGGTTGGCGATCATCCAGTCGATCTGGCGGTCGGTGAACACGCCGTTCCCCGCGGAGGCCGCGATGACCGGGAGGTCACCGGCCCGCTCACGGGCGTACGCCAGCGACTCGGTCATCAGGCCCCAGTGGACGCTCGGCTCGCCGCCTCCGTGGTAGTGCACCCCGGCGAACGGGGCGCCCTCGCGCCGGGCGTTGTCGATGACGAAGTCGATGCCGCGCTTGGCCACGTCCATCGTCATATACGTGGCGGGAGTGTCGCCCGCGGAGGCATAGCAGTAGGTGCAGCGCAGATTGCACGCCGTGGTCAGGAAGAGCGTGACCTCGGTGGGCGTGGGGGTGCCCCGGCGGCGGGTGACCGGCGCTGGGGGTCTGCCCAGGAGCCCTGCCTCGCGGGCGAACGCCGCGACGTGTCGGTCTCCGCCCTCACCACCGGTCAGGACATCGGAGAGGGCCGCCACCATGCCGCTCGTGGCGGCGAAGGCCACCCCGTGCAGCGGGGCGTACACCAGATGGGCCCCGTCTTCCAATGGGATCGCGAAGACATCCCTGGTTCCGTTCAACGATCGCTCCCAGCAGCTCGCCTCGACCGCGCTGCGTCGGCACGGGCAGCAGTGGGATGTCGTACAGCGCACCCATCGCCCCCGTGGCAGCACCGGCGCCCGACATCCTGCGCCCCATTGTCGGGACCCGTCCCGGGATGATGTGCAAGCTAGCTCGTTCGGGTGAATCGCTGTTGATTTCGTCGCGTCATGGACGGAATGTCGGTATACGCGGCGCGCCCGGCCCCCTGAAAGCGCTCCGGCTCAGGCAGCAAGCCTCGGTGCCACGGCCACCGCGGGCGCGGGCGCCACCGGGATGCGTACGGGCGCGACGGGGGAAGGGGCGGGCCACACGCGGTACGTGGTCTTGGCCTGGTCCACCAGGGGCTCGCCGAGAGTGGCTCGTCCCTCGGAGTACAGCCTGTCGCACTCGGGGGTGGGGAGGGCGACGTAGCAGCCTCCCCTGTTGGTGGCGGAGTCGTACGGCTGCCAGTAGCCGTATCGGCGGCGGCCGCTCGCGTGCACGGTGAGGAACACCGGAGTGCGGGAGTCGGACACGACGCGGAGCACACCGGCGCTGGAAACGTCGAACGGGGCCTCGGAGCGGGAGCGGGACTGGTAGCGGGCGGGGGACATCACGATCGCCTTTCCGAGGGGCCGGTACTCAAGATCAATTACCCAATTAAAGCAGCGTTTTGATCTTGAGTACACAACTTTCTTGCGGGCAAAGGAAATTGGACCGCGCGGCCCCGCACCGTCCCGGTGGCAGGCACACGGGGGTGCGGGGCGGTCCGCGGATCGTCACCGCCTCAATTGACCGGGTGGTGTCAGCCGCCCGTGGCCCGGACGGTGCTCATGACCTGCTTGATCTGGGCGGCGGTCAGCGCGTTCGGAACACCCTGGTCCGCGTAGATCACCCAGCCGTGCATGGTCCCGTCGGGGAGCTTCTGCGCGATGCTGTGCACGATCGCCTTCGGCGGGACGCACGAGCTCGGGCGGTTGGTGACGGTGACCTTGGCGGTCGCGGTGTAGCCGTCGATGCCGCCCTGCTTCAGCGGCTTGGCCGGAGTGACCTCGATCTTGGGCTTGTGGTCCTCGCCGCCGTACGCGGCGAAGCCCCAGTTGCCCGCCCAGTTACGGGCGTTCTCCTGGAGGGAGCCGTCCTTGCCGCCGCCGGTGGTGCCGACGGTGGCGAGCTGTCCCTTGCCCGCCTCGCCGATGGCCTTCGGGTTGGGGCTCGAACCGCAGCCGCCCTCGCGGTAGTTGGCGGCACCGGTCATGACGACGATCGGCTGGCCGTTCTTGTCCGTGTAGGACAGGGCCGTGCCCTCGTCGATGCGCTTCCACTTCTTGGCCTTGGCGGGCACGTCGTAGGTGAAGTGGTGCTTCTCCGAGGTCTGCGTCTGCCAACCGGGGATCGACGGCTGGTCGCCCGAGGGGCTCGCCGGGCCGGAGGACTGGGACGATCCCGCCGAGGGTGCCTTCGAACCCGCAGCGTCGGTGCCCTTGTCGGTGCCCTGTTTGGTGTCTTCGTTGCACCCGCTCACTGCGAGGGTCATGCCTATGCCGACGGCTGCGATCAGGGTCTTCTTCGTACGTCGGGACGGCATCCGGGTGGCCGGCCGGTGCTGAGCAATGCGCTTGAGGATCTTTGGCTGAGACATGATCGGCACTTTAAGCCACCTGTGCTGGCGCGATCCCACCGGTGGCTGCCCCATCGCGAGACGTATACCTACTCGTGACACATCACATGAGACTGATACACGCAGCGCTCCTCGATGTCTCGATAGGGTTCGGCCCATGGACTGGTTGGGGCCGGTGAACACGCTGATGGGTGCGGGGATCGGCGTGGGCGCGACGCTGCTCGCCGACCGGCTTCGCTGGCGCCGTGAGCGCGAAGCGCTCCGGCAGGACACGCGTCGGCAGGCGTACGCGTCGTTCATGGCCGCCCTCTCGGAGGTGTATACGCGCCTCCATGTGATCGCGCGCGAGGGAGGCTCGGCGAAGGACGCGGGAAGGGCGGCCCACGAGGCGTTCGCGTCCAGCAATCTGTATCCGCTGCGCTATGAGCTCGCGCTGATCGCTCCGTGGGAGGTGATGGAGCCGACCAACCAGGTCTTCTGGAAGGTTCGTGACCTCCGTGACCTGGTGGCCACCGGCGTCACCGCGGAGGATCCGGCCTTCGGGCAACGCCTGCGCGACTACCTCGCGGCGGCCGAGACCGCGCAGACGGCCATGCGCCGGGATCTCGGCACCTCCTGGCCGCAGCGCGACAACAATCCCCCTGCGCCACGTGCCGGTTGAAGCACACACGGCGGGGCATCCTGGACGGGTCCGGCCCGCCCAGGATGCGGTGTCCCAGAGTGTGGTGTTCTACGAGGAGCCCTTCGAGGTGCCGACTTCCGCCGGTGCGGCCGGTGCCGCGGACTCGTCGTCGGCCGTGGCCCCGTCGTCGGCCCTGGCGACCTCCCGCGTGTCCTTGCCATCCTCCCGATCAGCGCGCCGAGGCCGACGGCGAGCGCCGACTGCACTCCGAGGGGCAGCCGTCACCAGCGCTTTGTGCGCGCCGCCGGGGCCTTCCCGTCGGCATCGGACTCGGAACAGTCGGTGGAGGGCGCCGTGCTGTGTCCTTTTTGCATGTGTGGAGCTCCCATGGGTTGTGCTCGGGGGAAGTTCAGCCGAGGTCCGTCGCCCGGGCGGCTCCGCGGACGGCTCCGGCGACCGCGCCCGCGACCGTGTCGTTGAAGACGCTCGGAATGATGTAGTTCGGGTTGAGCTCGTCCTCGGTGACCACGTGCGCCAGCGCACTCGCGGCGGCGAGCATCATGTCGGTGTCGACGGTGCGGGACTGGGCATCCAGGAGGCCACGGAAGACACCCGGGAAGACCAGTACGTTGTTGATCTGGTTCGGGAAGTCCGACCGTCCGGTGGCCACCACCGCG
>NZ_JAIWIH010000046.1:0-52592 GCF_052851135.1 Streptomyces sp. BRA346
ACTACCAGCCGACCGGCCGCCCACCCGGCCCACAACGACGATGACCCCGAACCCAATCGTGGGTTCGGGGTCATTCCGATGTCCTGCGACATCACATGGTGCCCCCGGCAGGATTCGAACCTGCGACACCCGCTTTAGGAGAGCGGTGCTCTATCCCCTGAGCTACGGAGGCGGGCCTTGCGTGAAACGTGGATGAATACTCTGAGTGATCATTCGTCCGGTCTCAGCAAGAGGGGCCGCCGCCAGCGGCGGCCCCAGACAGAGTAGCGGATGAGGCCAGGGTGTGGTTGGTGCCCCGGCTCAGTTCGTGATCGCGTGGGCTTTCGATGGGCGCTGATGGGGCCTGCCGTCTCGGTGTGGGCGTCGGAGTAGGTGGGGTCTGCTTGGTGGCGGGCCGCGCTGGTGGCGTTCTGGGTGAGGAGGAAGCCGAGGACGACGAGGCTTTGGGATCCGGTCGCGGCGCCGACGGGGGCGGGCGGCTCCCGGAACTGCTCAGTGGCGCAGGCGCCAGGTGTGGACGTGTTCCCAGGTGAGCGTCTGCCACCAGCGGCCCGTCCAGTCGTCGCTGCGGGTGCGGTAGAGGGTGATGGTGTCGCCCCGGAAGCTTTCCGAGAAGGGTACGGGCAGTCCGGTGACGTACTCCTCGACCTCGGCGGACAGGTCCGGGCGTACGTACATGTCGTGCGAGACCAGTGACAGGTGGGCCCGGAAGGCGTCGGCGTCGAAGGGATTTCCCGCCGGGTTGGGTGCCGGTGCCTCCAGGGGAGCGATGGCCGTGTCGATCCGGGCGGCGAGGTCCACGAACGCCGTGTTCGGGGTGGTGCCGTCGGCGAGGTGGTGGACGTCGTAGACCATCCCCACACCCTGACGGCGGATGCCCGCGTTGTGGACGGTGAAGGCTGGGACGTCGGCCACCGCCCGGGTCACGGCGTCGATGATGTCCTCGACCGGGCCCGGGAGGTGCCGGCTGCCGACCAGGGTCGCGTGCGGGGGGAAGGCGCCCGCCGAGACGAGGCCGTACTGTGCCCGCAGCTGGCTGGTCACGGCGGTGACCGCGGCGCAGGTGACGGGGTCGGGGCGCAGGTAGACGCCGTAACGGTACGGGTCTCCGGGGGCCTGCGCGAAGCGCTCGTTCGAGGCCGTGGTCGTGGTTGTCGTCGTGATGGTGTCGTCGGTCACTGCCCCGCCTGCTCCCGGTAGTCCTTGATCTTCGCCGTCGCCGCGCCCTGCGCCGCCCTCAGGGCGCTGTCCAGCGGCTTCTTGCCGCTGAACGCCTGCTGCATCTCCGGTACGACCGCGTCGCGCACGCCCTGCATGGCGCCGGTGAGGCAGCCGGAGGTGGCCGTCGTGGCCGGGGTGTCGGCGAACTGCTTGTCGAGCACGGCGTAGGGCTCGTTCCGGGCGAGGAATGCCTTCCAGGTGGGCGAGTTGTTGACGTCGGTGTTGATGGGGGCGTATCCCGATGCCTTGGCGAATCGTTCCTGTGCTTCGGGGGAGGCGAGGTGGCTGATCAGCTTCCAGGCCGCCACCTGCTCGGCCGCGCTGTGTCCGGGCCGGTTCACCCACATCGCGGCGCCACCGATCGCGGCGCCCGCAGTGGACGGCGGGCCCGACAGCGGGTAGGGGAGGGCACTGTAGCCCTTCATACCGGCCTCGGAGAGGCCGCCGATCGCGCCGCTGGAGTTGAACATCATGCCGGTCCTGCCCGCGGCGAACGCGGACAGGGCGGCGTTGCCGTCGTCGCCGGTGTCGAGGCCGACGCCGCCGGTGTAGAGCTTGGCCATGGTGCCGAACGCGGTGCGCTGCGGTCCGCTGGTCAGGGACAGCGCGGTGGCTCCGCCGGACGTGCGGCCGTTGTCCGGGGTGCAGTAGGGGACCCCGGCCGCAGCGGTGAGCTGCTCGAACCACCAGCCGTCGAGGGGCTGGTCGATGCCCTTCACGCCCGGCAGCGCGGCGTGGATCTTCCGCGCCGCCGCGGCCACGCCTGCGAGCGTGCCGAGCGTCGAACGGTCGACCTTGGCCCGGTCCAGCAGTTTGTCGTTGACGTACAGCAGGGGCATGGAGGTGTTCAGCGGGACGGCGAGGAGCTTGCCGTCGGCCGTGTAGTAGTTGCGCGCCGCCGGGCGCAGCTTGTCGAGGTCGAGGTCCTTCGGATTGGCGGCGGCCATGTCCTGGGCGGAGACCGTCTGCCCGGCGTCGCGCAGATAACCGCTGGTGATGTCGTTGGAGATCATGACGCTCGGTGTGCCGCCGCTGCGGATCGCGGAGGTGTACTTGGCGATGGCATCGGCATAGCTGCCCTGGAAGGATGCCTTCACCACGATCTTTCCGGTGTTGGCCTTGTTGAACCTGTCGATCTCGTTCTGCAGCGCCTGACCGGCCGGGTTGCCGAGACCGTGCCACAGCGTCACGGTCACCGGCTTCTTCGCATCGGCCAGCGCTGACGGTCCGGGTGCCGCGTCGGCGGCCTTCCCGCCGCCGTCGGGGCCTCCGCAGGCGGTGAGGGTCAGGAGGGCGAGGGCCGTCGTCAGGCAGCCGGCCGTGACGCGTGCTCGCTGTCTGGTTCCCGAGGTGAGGGGTGAAGGGATCGGGGACATGGCGGATCGTCCTTTCGCGGTGGTGTATGAGCGGGCTGTGGGGGCGTCTAGTGCCGCGTCAGTCAGGGTTTGCCCGGTAGCGAGGCGTCCTGGTGCGGTCAGATGCAAGGCGCCGGATCGGCCTCGTAGTGGGCCTACTCGGTCGATTCGGCAACGCCGCAGATGGCCTTGGCTGACGCGGCACTAGGTGGTGACCCGCGCCGCCAGGCCCCGGACCAGGAATCGCTGGCCGAACAGGACGAGCAGCAGGGTCGGCAGGAGGACCAGGAGGGTGCCGGCGTAGATCACGGCGGGTGAGGTCACCCGGTCCACGACGAGTTGGGCGAGACCGACCTGGATGGTCCGTCGCTGGGGGGAGTCGGTGATGAGCAGCGGCCAGAAGTAGCCGTTCCAGGCCGACAGGGCGCACCACATCGCCGCCGTGACCAGCTGAGGCCGCGCCATGGGCAGGACCACGTGGAACAGCGCACGCAGGTCGCCACAGCCGTCCATGCGGGCGGCCTCCCAGGTCTCGCGCGGCAGCGTGAGGAACGCCTGGCGGAGCAGGAAGACCGCGTAGCCGGAGGCCAGATAGGGGATGACGATCCCGAGCACGGTGTCGCGCAGTCCGAGCCCGCTGACGAACTCGAAGTTGGGGATGACCAGGCTCTCCCCGGGAAACGCGAGGGTGGCCAGCGCCAGGGCGAAGGCGGCGCCCCGCCCTCGCCAGCGGGGGAAGACGAGCGCGTAGGCGGCGAGCGCGGCCGTGGTCAGTTGGGCGGCGGACTGGAGGGCGGTGACGGCCACACTGACTAGGTACTGCTGAGCGAGCGGCGCGGAGCCCAGGGCGGAGCGCACATTGTCCAGGGTGAGCCGGTCCAGTATGGGGACGAGTCGGCCGGCGGCCACATCGGTCGGGGGCAGCAGGGCGGTGACGACGGTGACGTAGACGGGGAACGCGACGACCACGACCACCACTCCCAGCCACAGCCAGCGCAGCAGGGAGGCCGCCTGAGCGCGTTTCATGCCCACCTCCTCATCACCCCGAACTGGATCGCGGTGACCAGCAGGACGAGGAGCAGCAGGACCACCGCCAGGGCGGAGGCCGAGCCGACATGGGGGAGGGCCTCGCCGAACGCGCGCTGGTACAGCTCGAACACCAGCGTCGAGGTGGAGCCCGCCGGGCCGCCCCGGGTGAGGACCTGGACCTGGGTGAACACCTGCAGTCCGCTGATGGTCTGGGTGACCAGGAGGAATATCAGGCTCGGCCGGAGCATCGGGATGATCACCGACCGGGCCATCCGCAGCCCCGACGCGCCGTCCAGGGCCGCCGCCTCGATGACCTGTTGGTCGAGTTGGCTCAGCGCGGCCAGCAGGACGAGGAAGGCGAACCCGAACTCGTACCAGGCAGTGGCGAGGGACACGGCGAGGACGGCCCACCCCGGGGAGCGCAGCCACTCCGGTCCGGTGACGCCGACGTGCTGCAGCACCTCATTGAGAGTGCCGACCGCCGGGGCGAACAGGCCCGCGAACACGGCCGCCGAGGCCGCCGCCGAGTACGCGAACGGTAGGGACAGCAGCACCGACACCACCGCCCGCGGCCGACGCGCGGCGCGGCGCAGCGGGAGCACCGCGGTGAGCGCGCCACCCACGGAGAGCAGCACGCTGAGCCCGGCGATGGCCACGGTGGTGAGCAGCGCCCGGCGCGGGTCCGGATCGGTGAACAGTTCGACGTACTGGTCGAGGCCGACGAACCGGGTCGGCTCGCCCAGCAGATCATTGCCGTACAGGCTCAGTACGACACCGCGGACGACCGGCCAGTACGCGAAGGCGAGCAACAGGCCGACGCACGGCAGGACCATCAGCGGACCGGCGAGGCCGCGCGGGGGCCAGACCGGGCGGTGCACTGCGCTCCGGCGGAGTGGAACGTTCCCAATCATGTGTGGAACGTTCCCACTCCGAGACCGGCGAGCACAGTGGTCGTAGGGTGAACGATCTGTGAAGAGTCGGTCAGTGCGTCGGCGGGGCGGTCGTGCGGCCCACCACCAGCGTGCCGTGCAGCGCCTGGTGATGGTCGGGCGGCTGCTCGCCGTCGAGCAACCGCACCAGGGCGTCCACGGCCCGGCCGCCGATCAGGTCGATCGGTTGACGCCAGTGCGTCAGCCCGATCAGGGATGTCGCCAAGTCCCCGATGCCGTCGTAGCCGGTCACCGACAGCTCCCCGGGTACCGCCACATCGCGCAGGCGGAGCTGTTCCAGCAGGGCGAGCGCGTGCCGGTCGCTGGGGGTCATCACGGCGGTGATCCCGGGATGCCGCAGCACTTCGGTCGCCCACGCGCCGGCCGTCTCCCGGTGCGGCCCCGAGATCTCCAGCACGCGCGCTCCACGCTCCCGCAGATAGCGGGTCATGGCCGCGGTCCGCGGCCCCAGCGTCACGGAGCTGCTGGTCGGTACGGTGACCACCGCGATCTCGCGATGCCCCAGACCGAGCAGATGGTCCGCCAGCGCGGCGCCCCCCTCGTCCTCGTCGCAGTAGACGCTGGTGATGCTCGGATGGGTCTCGGGGCGCCCCGCCACGACGGTCGGCAGCCGGGCCGCGAACGGGAGGATCTGCTCGCTCGGCAGCAGCCCGCTGCACACGATCAGCGCCTCCACCCGCAGCATCGTGAGGGTCTCCAGCGCCCGGTACTCATCGCTCACCTCGAACCTGCCGGAGCCCGTCGCGGTGACGACCCGATAGCCGTGGAACGCCGCGCGCTCCTGCATCGCGGTGAGGAGGTGGCCGTAGAAGGGTGTCGCCGCGTCCCGGACGAACGCCCCGACGGTGTAGGTGCGGTGGGCGGCCATGGCCCGGGCCACGGCGTTGACGACGTAGCCCAGTTCCTGCGCGGCCAGCAGCACCCGCTGCCGGGTCTCTTCCCCCACGCTGCCGCGTCCCGAGACGACGCGGGACACCACCGACTTGGACACCCCGGCCCGCTGGGCCACATCGATGATCGTCGGATTGCGCGGCCGGTCAGCCATCGAGCACCCCCTCCTGCGCGAGCACCGCCACGGCCGTCTCGACGCCCGTCCACACGTGGGCGCGCCAGCCGTGGGCGCGGGCCGCCTCGACGTTCTCCAGCCGGTCGTCGAAGAACACGATGTCCGAGGACGCGCGGCCGAGCCGTTCGCCGGCGCCCCGGTAGACGAGTGGGTCGGGTTTCATCAGCCCGAGATCGGACGAGAAGACCAGCGTTTCGAAGAGGCCGCTCCATGGCGCCCGACGGACCGCCTTCGCCAGCGAGCCCGGCGCGTTGGACAGGATCCCCAGAGGTATCCCGTGGTTCGTCAACCGCGCGAGCAGTCCGGCGGCTTCGGATCCCAGGCCCGACCAGCACTCGGTGTCGATGCGGTCGAGCCGGTCGACCCATGCCTCGCTCAGTGGGCGCCCCAGATCCTTTGCGATCCGGTGCCAGTACTCACCGGGAGAAGAGCCCAGGTCGTAGGCGTTGCGGTGGGCCCAGTACGGGCCGGCGAGGTCGGACTCGGGTACGTCGAGGGCAGCGGCCAGCGCGCCCAGCGCACGGCCCGACGGAGCCAGGACGCCGCCGAGATCCCATACGACCATGATCGACGAATTGATTTGGGAACGTTCCACGTGCGGGATGATAGCGCTCCGTGCCTCCCGCGCTCGATCGCGTCCTCGCAGCCTGTTAGCGGCGTGTTAGTGGATCACCAGCGGTGACGAGCAGGCTTGTTCCAGGGACATGGCGGGCTTGAAGCCCATGTGGTTCCCCATGCGCTTGATCCCCGCAACGTCAGGAAGGCCCATGCCAACAAGCACCATTCTCCGTTCACGTCTGCGCGGCGGCCCATCGGTTCTCATCGCGTTCGTTGCCGGATTACTCGCGCTCTCCCTCACGTCGTGCAGCGGCGGCTCTCCGCAGGAGGGCGAGGACGGCGAGACCGGAAAGGGCGTGGCGAACAACGCGGCGCCCGGGGAGATGACGGCGGCCAAGCCGCTGGGTGAGGGCGGGGCGCTGTATCCGCGGGCGATCCGGTTGCAGCACAGCGGGGAGGCGAACGGGCGCGTGCTCGCCTCGTCCGTCGCGCACGAGGGCGGCAACGGGGTCGGGGAGATCCAGGAGAGCACCGACGGTGGCGGGAGCTTCCGCCAGGTGGGGACCGTCTCGGCGCCGCAGGCCGCGGACGGCAAGGGGCTGTGCTGCGCCACGCTCTACGAGCTGCCGCGGCAGGTCGGCGGCATGCCCGCCGGGACGCTGCTGTGGGCGGCGTCGTTCGGGCAGGACGAGAAGCCGGAGCCCCGGATGTCGATCCGGGTGTTCAAGAGCACCGATCACGGGCGGAACTGGAGCCCTCTGTCGACGGTCGCCACCGCGTCGAACGCCAGGGGGCTGTGGGAGCCGGAGTTCTCCATCGACGCTCAGGGGAACCTGGTCTGCCACTACTCCGACGAGACCGATCCGCGCCACAGCCAGAAGCTCGTCGCCGTACGGTCGAAGGACGGTGTCTCGTGGAGCGGGGCCCGTGACACCGTGACCAGCAAGCTGGAGTCCGACCGGCCCGGGATGGCGGTCGTGCGGAAGCTGCCGAACGGGACGTACGTCATGTCGTACGAGATCTGCGCGGCCGGGGGCAAGTACGCGTGCGTGGCGCATCTGCGGACGTCTCGCGACGGGTGGGACTGGGGCGATCCGGCCGACCTGGGCACGCGGGCGGAGACGGAGGACGGGAAGTACTTCCTGCACGCGCCGAATCTGGCCTGGGCGCCGGAGGAGGGGAATCCGCAGGGCAAGCTGCTGCTGGTCGGTCAGGCGATGTACACCAAGGACGGCGAGCGGGCCGAGGGCAGCGGGCGCACGATCTGGACCAACAGCAAGGGCGGGGAAGGGGCGTGGCGCGAGATCCCGGCGCCCGTCGCCGTGAAGTCCGACAAGCTGGACTCCTGCCCCAACTACAGCTCCAGCCTCCTGCCATCGGAGGACGGCAGCAAGGTGTTGGAGATCGCCACGGACTATGAGGGCGGGGTCTGCCGGGCTTACTTCGGCACCGGGGGGTCGTAAAGCGCATCGGGCACCGCCACACCACGTGGCGGTGCCCACAGCGCGCTCAGCCCTCCGGGCGGAACTTCGCGATCGGGTTCCGCAGGGTGCCGATCAGCTGAAGCGCCCCCGCCGGGTCCTGGAGGTCGACCATCTCGCGGTTGTTGCGCAGCTGGAGCCGGTTGAGGCAGGACAGCGCGAAGTCCTCGGCGAACATGTCGTACTGCTTGAACTTGTCCGCGAGATGCGGCATCGCGTCCTGGTAGCCCTGGACGGAGGCGGCGACCGTCTGCCAGAAGGTGTCCTCCTCGAGCAGCCCGTCCGACACCAGGATGCCGTTGAGGAAGCGCAGGAAGCAGTCGAAGACGTCGGTGAAGACGGACAGCAGCTTCTTGTCCTCGGGGACGTCCGCGCGGATGCGCTCGACGGCCGGGGGCAGGACCGCGTCGGGGTCCATGACCGCGATCTCCTCGGCGATGTCCTTGAAGATGACGCGCTGGACGGCGCCGTCCTCGATGACCAGGATGACGTTCTCGCCGTGCGGCATGAACACCAGGTCGTACGCGTAGAAGCTGTGCAGGACCGGGGTGAGGTAGGCGTCCAGGTAGCCGCGGAGCCAGGCCGCCGGGGTGAGGCCGGATTCCTCGATGAGGGCGCTGACGAACGAGCCGCCGCCCGAGTCGGTGTGGAGGAGGGAGGCCATGGTGGCGAGGCGCTGGCCGGGTTCCAGGGACGGTACGGGGCTCTCGCGCCACAGGGCGGCGAGCATCTTCCGGTACGGGGAGTACCGGTTGGTGGCGGCCTCGTACTGGCGGTGGTGGTAGCCGATGGCGGCCCGCTCGCGGATGATCGAGAAGCGGGCGGCCCGGAAGACGTCGTCGGCGGCGATGACGCCCGCCAGCCAGTCGTTGATGGCCGGGGTGGCCTCCATGTAGGCGGCCGAGAGGCCCCGCATGAAGCCCATGTTGAGGACCGACAGGGCGGTCTTCACATAGTGCTTGGACGGATCGCTGGTGTTGTAGAAGGTACGGATCGACTGCTGCGCGAGGTATTCGTCCTCGCCGGGGCCGAGCCAGACCAGCCGCTGCTGGGCGACCTCGGCGGCGAAGCTGACGGACAGCTTGTTCCACCACTGCCAGGGGTGCACCGGCAGCAGGTGGTAGTCGGCGATGTCGAGGCCCTGGCCGCTGAGGGTGTCCGCGAAGCGGGCCCGGGTCTCCTCGCTCAGCTCGGCGCGCACCAGCGCGTCGTAGTCGAGGTCGGTGGAGGCGGTGAAGGTGGAGTGGTCGCGGTGCGCGGCCAGCCAGACCAGCTGGACGGGGCTCGCGGTCTCCGGGGCGTACGAGAGGTACTCGTGGATGCCGAAGCCGAGCCGCCCGTTGTTGGCGACGAAGCAGGGGTGGCCCTCGGTCATCCCCGTCTCGATGTCCTGGAAGCCGGACTTGGCGAGCTGGGCCGCGCCGACCGGCTCGGCGGCCAGTTTGTAGGCCGTCCCGGAGAGGGTGGAGCTGATCTCCTCCAGGTAGACGGGGAGGATGTCGTCGCTGAGGCCGAGGGTGCCGCGCAGCTCGATGAAGAAGTCGAGGGCGTCCAGCGGGCGCTGCGCGCCGTCCGGGCCGTGGCGGGTGATGCTGTCCGCGTCGACCAGCCAGTGGTCCAGGGTGAGGACGCGGGCGGCGAAGCGGTAGGTCACCGCGCCGTCGTCGCTGGGGACGGCGTACCGGCCGTCGTCGGCGAGTTCGGGCTTCAGCAGGCGCTCGTGCGTGAACTCGGCGAGTGCCTTGCGTATGAGGAGGCGGCCCGCCCGCTCCCACAGGTCGGGGGTGAGGTGGGCGACGGCATCGCGGGGGCTCATCGGAATACTCCTTGGGCGGCGCGCGCGGCGGCGAAGCGCTCGCGCGTGCAGGTACTGAGGTAGGCGTCCTTCTCCGGTTTGACGATCTTCTCGACGACGTCGAAGCCGACAGCCGCGTTCAGCGCGTGCACCGCGTCGTTGCGGACGTCGGGCTCGACGACGACGCGCCGGACGGCGGGATCGCCGAAGCAGAACTCCATGACGGTGGTGATCACGGCGAGGGTGAAGCCGTGCACCGGGGTGTCGGTCGGCGCACACAGGAAGTGCATGCCGACGTCGCCCTTGCGGGGCTCGTACAGCCCCACCAGCTCGACCTCGGCCGGGTTGTAGCGCTCGGCGAGGAAGGCGGGTTCGCCCTCGTGCAGGCCGATGAAGGCTTCGTGGTGCGGGTGGTCGGCGATCCTGCGGTACTCGGCCTCGGTGTCGGCGAGGCTCGCGTCCTGCATCATCCAGTAGGACGCCTTGGGGTGGGTCACCCAGCGGTGCAGCAGCGCGGCGTCGGCGGCCGGGTCGAGGGTGCGCAGGGCGAAGCCGCCGAGGCGGTCGTCGTGGCGTTCGAAGACGGTTTCGGAGGCGGTCATGTCAGGGGTCCCTCCGGCGCGCCGAACTCCTGGAAGGCGATCGACTTCTCGACCGGGTAGTGCTCGCGGCCCAGCAGCTCGCGGATGATCCAGGAGTTGCGGTACGGGCCCATGCCCAGGTCGGGGGAGGTGAGGCTGTGCGCCTGGGTGGCACCGTTCTGGAGGAAGATGGAGCGGCCTGTGGTGTCGATGCTGTAGTTGCGGGCGACGTCGAACCGGCCGTGGTCGTCCCAGCGGATGCGGTCGCGCACCGGCTCCAGGAAGGCGGGCACCCGGTAGCGGTAGCCGGTGGCGAGCACGAGGCCCTGGGTGGTGAGGGAGAAGTCGCGCTCCTGCTCCTCGTGGCGCAGCCCGAGGGTGTACGTACCGGTGGACTCGTCGTACGAGGCGTCGGTGAGCGCGGTGTTGGTGAGCAGCCGGGTCGGGACCGGGCCGTCCAGGCTCTGCTGGTACAGCAGGTCGTAGATGGAGTTGATCAGATCCGCGTCGATGCCCTTGAACAGGCCCTTCTGCTCGGACTCCAGCCGGTAGCGGGTGTCCTCGGGGAGGGCGTGGAAGTAGTCCACGTACTCCGGCGAGGTCATCTCCAGCGTGAGCTTGGTGTATTCGAGCGGGAAGAAGCGCGGGGAGCGGGTCACCCAGTTGAGGCGGTAGCCGTGGCTGCCGATGTCGGCCAGCAGGTCCTGGTAGATCTCGGCCGCGCTCTGCCCGCTGCCGACGATCGTGATGGACTCCTTGGCCTGGAGCGCCTCCTTGTGCTCCAGGTAGCGGCCGTTGTGCAGCAGGTCGCCGCCGAGGCCCTGGCAGGTCTCCGGGATGAAGGGCGGGGTGCCGGTGCCGAGTACCAGGTGGCGGGCGCGGTGCTCGGTGGTCTCGCCGGTGGGGCGCCGGGAGCGCACGGTGTAGAGGCCGTCGGCCTCGTCGTACGTGACGCTCGTGACCTCGTGGCCGAAGCGGACGCTGTCGAGCTTCCCGGCCGCCCAGCGGCAGTACTTGTTGTACTCGGCGCGCAGCGGATAGAAGATCTCGCGGATGTAGAACGAGTACAGCCGGCCGGATTCCTTCAGGTAGTTGAGGAAGGAGTACGGGGAGGTGGGGTCGGCCAGGGTGACGAGGTCGGCCATGAAGGGGGTCTGGAGGGTGACGCCGTCCAGCAGCATGCCCGGATGCCAGTCGAAGTCGGGCTTGCTCTCCAGGAACAGGCCGTCGAGGTCCTCGATCGGCTCGGTGAGGCAGGCGAGGCCCAGGTTATAGGGGCCGAGCCCGACGGCGACGAAGTCGTATATGTGCGGGGATGACACGGTGGTTCTCCGAGGGGACGTGCGGTCAGCGGCTCAGTCGGGCCAGCGGCTCAGCTGGCGCGGGAGTGGCTGAGTTCGGGCTCGATGTGCAGGGCCAGGTACTGACCGGCGTGCTCGGCGAGGAGGTCGAGGACGAACGCGATGTCGCGCAGCGACGTCTCCGGGTTGAGCAGCGTGAACTTCAGGTAGTGACGGCCGTCCACGACGGTCCCGGCCACCACCGCCTCGCCCGAGGCGGCCAGCGCCTCGCGGGCGTGCAGATTGGCGCGGTCGACGAGGTCCGCGTCGGAGTCGTCGCCGGGCACGTAGCGGAAGACGAGCGTGGACAGCTGCGGCTCGGTGACGACCTCGAACCGCGGGTCGGTGTCCAGCAGGTTCCAGCCCTCGGCGGCCCGGTCCACGACCTCGTCGAAGAGCGCCCCGACCGCGTCCGCGCCCATGATGCGCAGGGTCAGCCACAGTTTGAGCGCGTCGAAGCGGCGGGTGGTCTGGAGGGACTTGTCGACCTGGTTGGGGATGAGCTTCTCGACGCTGCGCTCGGGGTTGAGGTAGTCCGCATGGTACGTGGCGTGGCTGAGCGTGACGCGGTCGCGGACCAGGACGGCGCTGGAGCTGACCGGCTGGAAGAACGACTTGTGGTAGTCCACGGTGACCGAGTCGGCGCGCTCGATGCCGTCCAGCAGATGGCGCCGGGTGGGGGAGGCCAGCAGCCCGCAGCCGTACGCGGCGTCCACGTGCATCCAGGAGCCGTGCCGCGAGCACAGCTCGGCGATCTCGGGCAGCGGGTCGATGGAGCCGAAGTCGGTGGTCCCGGCGGTCGCGACGACGGCCATGACCACCTGGTTCTCACTGAGGCAGCGGTCGAGTTCGCGGGCCAGGGCGACGGTGCGCATGCGCCGGTCGTGGTCGCAGGGGATCGCGATGACGGCCTCGTAGCCGAGCCCCAGGATGGCGGCGGACTTCTTCACGGAGAAGTGGCTGGCCTGGGAGGTGAGGATGCGCAGCCGCGGCAGGATCTCGGATTTCGGGGGGACGGGCTCCCCGGCCGCGGCGGCCTCCTTCTCCACCAGCTTGCAGGCCTCGTCGCGGGCCAGCAGCAGCGCGTGGAGGTTGGACTGGCTGCCGCCGCTGGTGAAGATGCCGTCGGCGGCCTCGCCGAGGCCGATGCGCTCGGCGGTCCAGTCGATCAGCCGCCGCTCGATCAGGGTGCCGCCCGCGCTCTGGTCCCAGGTGTCGAGGGAGGAGTTGACGGCCGACAGGACCGCCTCGCCGAGCAGCGCCGGGATGAGCACGGGGCAGTTGAGGTGGGCGAGGTAGCGCGGGTGGTGGAAGTAGACGGCGTCCTTGAGGTAGACGCGCTCCAGTTCCTTCAGCGCGGCGCGTGGGTCGCCCAGCGGCCGGTCCAGGTCGATGCCGGAGATCTCGGGGGCCAGTTCACCGGGGGTGACGCCGGTGAACGGGCGGTCGGTGCGGGCGACGGTGGAGGCCACCAGGCCGACGCCGTCGGTCACGGAGCGCCGGTAGCTCTCCGCCGTACGGTCGTTGAAGAGGTGGGCCCTGCCATCCGCCGCCCCGCGTATCGACTCCGGCGACGGGTCCTCAGCGGTCTGCGCGAGGAAACTCACGGTCTGTCCTTCCTGGAGCATGCGGACGCGCGGGTGTGGGCGCGCCTGCGGGCGTGCTGTGGGGGTGTAAGGGGCGCTGTGGGGTGAGAGCGGGCATGCCGGGGCGCCGACCGGGGGAGCCGGGCGCGCGGTGGCGCGCCCCGGCGTTCGTCGATCCCGTCGGCCAGATGAGGGAGTGGGCAGGGGGAGGGGAGCGGTCAGGGAGAGGGGGCGCGGGTCAGTCGTCGGACTTCGGGCCGGTGCCGCTCACGGCCTCCTCGACGAGCTGTTCCTCGCAGGTGCCGAGCCGCCAGTAGCCGGTGAAGGTCACCGCTTTGCGCTCGAAGCCGCGTTCGCGTACCAGATGGCGGCGCATCTCCTTGACGGTTCCGGCCTCGCCCGCGATCCAGGCGTACGGGGTGCCGGAGGGCAGCTGGGTGGCGCGTACGTCGTCCAGCAGCAGGGCGGAGCGCGGGGAGCCGGGGGTGGCGCCGTCCCGGACCAGCCAGGTGATGTCGGCGTCGGCCTCGGTGCGCAGCTCCTGCATGTCCTCGGCGTGCTGCACCTCGATCCAGACCTTCGCCGGGGTGCCGGCGGGCAGCCAGTCGAGGATGCCGGCGACGGCGGGCAGCGCGGTCTCGTCGCCGGAGATCAGCACCCAGTCGGTGCCGGACGGCGGCCGGAAGTCGACACCGCCGTTGTCCTCGACGACCGGGCCCAGCAGGGTGACGCGGTCGCCGCGCTCGGCGCGCGCGGCCCAGCGGGCGGCCGGGCCGCCGTCGTGGTGCAGCGCGAAGTCGACGTCGATCTCGTCGGGTTCGCGGCGCTGCTCGCGCACGGTGTACGAGCGCATGATGCCGCGGACGGCCGGGTCCATCTTCCGCCAGCTGGCGAACCAGCCGTCGCCGTCCTCGACCGGCACGACCGGCGCGGGCTGCCCCGGGTGCGGCAGGAACAGTTTGAAGCGCTGGTCGCGGCCGCCGGCGGTGAAGTCCCCGAGGCCGGCGCCGCTGAAGGTGATCCGGGACATGGACGGCCCGAGCGCCCGGGTCCGTACGACGTGCGCGTCGAAGAAGCGGAACGGTACGGCGGTGGAGGGGCGGGTGGTGGTGGCTGCGGTGGTCATGGGAGCGACGTCTTCCCTTCGCTTGCCGTGGTCAGCTTGCCGTGGTCAGCGTGCCGTGGTCAGCGCCGGTGGCCGGTCGGCCGCGTCAGCTGACCTTCTTCGCGTCCTGAATGGCCTTGGTGAGGGACTCGATGAGCGGGGCCGCACCGGCGTAGGAGAAGCGCGGCTCACTGCTCCAGGGCGTGATCTGGTCCGCCTTGACGGCGGGCAGTTTCGACCACGTCGGCTTGGACTTCAGTGCGCCCGGCTGGAGGGTCGCGGTGCGGTTGTCCAGGAACAGCACATCCGCGTCGTACTTGTCGGCGTTCTCCCAGCTCAGGCTCTCGAAGTAGCCGCCCTTGTCGGGCTTCCGAGGCTGTACGAGGTCGACGCCCAGCTCCTTGAAATACATCAGGTCGGCGTTGATCTCCGGGTTGGAGACGTAGAAGAGATCGGCGCTGGCGGAGCAGGCCATGACCCGGATCTTGTGCGATTTGGCGGCCTTGCGCAGTTCCTCGGACGCCTTCTCGAAGCGCGCCTTGGCGTCGGTGACCTTCTTGGCCTTGAGGTCGGCGCCCAGCGCCTCGGCCAGCGCGGCGTAGCGCTTGATGGGCTCCAGCATGGAGACCCGGCCGGTGGTGATGGCGCAGCTGGGGGCCAGTTCGAGGATCTTCTTCTTGCTGTCGTCCGGGATGTAGAAGAGCGCGCCCGGGTCGAACATGTTGGTGATCAGCAGATCGGGGCTGAGCGAGGCGTACTTCTCGACGTTGAACTGGCCCCAGGTCTGGCCGAGGCTGGTCAGCCGGTCGACGTCGATGTCCCCGGCCTGCGGGTCCGGCTTGCCGCTCTTGAGCTTGGTCGGGCCGAAGACGCCGGTGATCTGCTTGTCGATGCCGAAGTCGTAGAGCGCGGCGGCCGAGGCGACGTACGCGACGATGTGCTGGGGAGGGCCATCGTTGGTGATCTTCTTCTTGCGGTCGTCGGTGAACGACCAGGAACCGCCGCCCTTTTCGCCGCCGGATCCCGAACCGCCCTTGCCGCCGCAGGCGGTGACGAGGGCTCCGAGTCCGGTGGCGCCGCCCGCGGCGAGCAGACCGCGGCGGGAGAGGGGGAGTTCTCTGGCGTGGCGCGTGGACCGCATGGTGGTGCCTTTTCTCACGACGTACGGGGACCGTGCCCAGGGGGCGTCACCCCGAAGGCGTACTTAGGTTAGCCTAACCAACCCGTTTGTCCAGTGGGCGGGGGTGCCCGGTCCCATTATTTGAGAGGCGTAAGCGGTCGCTCAGCGCTGTTTCACAGGGGGTCACAGGTCCAGCACCAGTTTCGGGCCCCGGCAGCGAGAGACGCAGATCATCATCGTCTCGCCCGACGAGCGCTCCTCGTCGGTGAGTACGGAGTCGCGGTGGTCCACCTCTCCCTCGATGACATCCGTCTCGCACGTACCACACGTGCCCTCTTCGCAGGAGTACAAAACCGGCACCCCCGCCGCCTCCAGCGTACGCAGCACGCTCTGTCCGGGTTCGACGGTGAGGGAGCGTCCGGATCGGTCGAGGACCACTTCAAAACTGCCGGAATCCGCCTGCTCCGCCTCGCCGTTGGCGCCGATCCCGTCGCTCTCCTCCGCCGGACGGGGCTGGAACCGCTCGGTGCGCAGCGCGCCCGCGGGCCAGGCGCGGCACCGCTCCTCGGCGACCCGCAGCAGCGGTTCCGGGCCGCAGCAGTAGACCAGGGTGCCGGGGTCGGGCTCGGCGAGATACGCGGCGAGGTCGAGCAGCCCCGCCTCGTCCTGCGGCACCAGCCGCACCTTCCCGCCGTAGGCGTCGGCCAGTTGGTCCGCGAAGGCCATGGAGGCGCGGGTGCGCCCGCCGTACAGCAGCGTCCAGTCGGCGCCCGCGGCCTCGGCGGCGGCCGTCATCGGGAGGATCGGAGTGATGCCGATGCCGCCCGCGATGAACAGATAACGGGCGGCCGGGCGCAGCGCGAAGTGGTTGCGGGGCCCGCGCACCCGTACCCGCGCGCCCTCGGTGAGCGTGTCGTGGACCCGGGCGGAACCGCCGCGTCCGTCGGGTGCGCGCAGCACCGCGATCCGCCAGGACGTACGGTCCGCCGGGTCCCCGCACAGCGAGTACTGGCGGACCAGCCCGTCGTCGAGGACGAGGTCGACATGGGCGCCGGGCTCCCAGCCGGGCAGCTCGTGCCCCGCCGGATGGCGGAGCGTGAGCGTCACCACGTCCGGCGTCGCGTCGGCCCTGGCGGCCACCAGCAGGGCGTCGTCGTACGGGTGGCCTTCGGTGGCGCTGCTCACTCGATGGTGCCTTTCTGCAGGGGAGCGGGGCTGTGCCCGTCGGGGTGCGCGAGCATCCACTGCCACAGCTCGACCGGGTCCTCGGCGGTGCGCTCCGCGCCGCAGTGGCAGACGCCGTGCAGCACGTCGGTGCCGGGCAGCCAGTCGATCCGGTAGACCTCGGCGGTGTTCACGGGGCGGCCACCGCCGTGGGCGGTGCGGCGGTGCCCTTCTCGCCGGTGCCCTTCTCGCCGGTGCGCTGCTCGCCCTCGGCGGCGAGGCGGGCGAGGATGCGGCGCGCGGCCAGGCCGCCGGTGTCGATGTTGATGCTCAGCTCCTGGTAGCCCTCACGCTCGGTGTCCAGCGCCTTCTGGAGCACGTTCAGCGCGTCCACGTCCTGCCGCACCACGGTGCGGTTCAAGTCGCGGAGGACGGTGGTGACTTCGTCGTCGTCCTGGGCGAAGTCCCGCGAGACGGCCCAGAAGTCGTAGACGGTCCGGTCGGTTGAGGGCGTGATGGCGTACGTGATCTCCACGTGGAAGGCGTTCGGATCCGAGCCGTCGGCCTCCGGCAGCACTCCGACCGGGGCGATGCGGCTGTGCAGCAGATACAGACAGGGCGCGTGGTACTCGATGTCCTGCCAGCGGGTGATGCGGCCCTCGATGCCGGTGGAGCGGGCGTAGAAGGGGGGACAGGCGGCGTCGTCCATGTGGCGGCTGACCCGCACGATGCCCGCGCCCTCGTCCACCTCGGTGGTGATGGGGGTTTCGGCGACCTCGGGGGTGCCGATGTAGCCGCCGTGCAGATACGTCTCGTGGGAGAGGTCCATCAGGTTGTCCACGAGCAGCCCGTAGCCCGCGTCGATCGGCTCCATGTCGCCGACCGTCGTCCAGCCCGGATCGGCGAGCCAGGGGGCGCGGGGGATCGTGGCCGGATCGGCGAGCGCCGGATCGCCGATCCACACCCAGACCAGCGAGTCCTGCTCGACGACGGGGTACGAGGCGACCCGGGCGGTGCGCGGGACGCGCTTCTGGCCGGGCACGAACACGCAGGTGCCGGTGGTGTCGTAGGTGAAGCCGTGGTAGCCGCAGACGACCTTGTCGCCGTCGAGGCGGCTGGCCGAGAGCGGATAGCGGCGGTGCACACAGCGGTCGGCGAGGGCGACGACGGTGCCGTTCGACTCGCCGTCCGGCTCGGTGCGGTAGAAGGCGATGGGCTCGTTGAGGATGGTGCGCGCCAGCAGCTCGCGGCCGACTTCCCGGCCGTAGGCGGCGACGTACCACTGGTTCCGTGCGAATGCGGTCATGCACAGCAGCGTGGTGACGCGGGTCACGCACGGGCAACGGCCCTTCCACTCAGTGGAAGGGCCGTCGGGGACTCCCCGATCAGCTGCCGAACTGCCAGAAGACCGAGTGGTCCAGCGTCATCAGGACGACCAGCAGGATCACGTCCGCGATGCCGAGCGCGATGCCGAGCAGCGCGCGGCCGCGGCGCTTGGTCTCCCGGGCGATCGCCAGCGTTCCGAGGACGATGGCGCAGGGCCCGAAGACCGCGTTGAAGAGGAGGGTGCCGATCAGGCCGAGCACGAAGGAGGCGACGGCCATGCCGTCGGCGTCCTGGCGCGCGCGGACCGGCGAGGTGCGGGTGGGTGCGGTGAGTGCCATGGGTCAGCTCCCCTTGTGTCCGGTGCGTTCACGGATGAAGAAGATGAGCAGCCATGCGCCGATGACGCCGGAAGCGGCGAGGAAGACCGGGAGCGGGGTATGTGCCGCCGCGCCCAGCAGAACCCCCATCAGGGCGAGAGCCGCGACGATGAAGAGCATGTGAGCCTCTCTCATGGTGGTGGATCCGGAGCGGGATGCTCATTAAGTGAACAATTGGATTCACAACTGTTCACTGATATCTAGGCTACCCCCGCGTACGGCTGGCCAAGGTCGGCGAACACCTGTTTACTGGAATGATATGAGTCACACATGCGGGATCCGCGAGGCCCGTAAGCGCAAATCGCGCCGCGCGCTGCTCGACGCGGCGCTGGGGCTGCTGGAGGACCAGAGCCTCAGCAGCCTGGGTCTGCGGGAACTGACCCGGGTGGTGGGCATGGCCCCCGCCGCCTTCTACCGGCACTTCCGGGACATGGCCGACCTGGGCGTCGCCCTGGTCGAGGAGTCCCTGGGCAGTCTTCAGGGCATGATCCGCGCGATCCTCGCCGATCGGGACGGGGACGAGGAACGGATCGACGCCGTGATGGAGGCGGTCGCCGAGCATGTGCGCCACCACCCCACCCACATCCGCTTCATCGCGCGCGAACGGCACGGCGGGGTGCGGTCGGTGCGGGAGGCGATCGGCGCCGAACTGGGCCTGCTGGTCGACGAGGTCGCCGCGGCCTTCGCGCCCCGGCTCACCCCGGCGGGCTGGCCGCCGGAGGACGTACGGATGCTGGCCGAGCTGTACGTCGACCGCATGGTGACGACGGCCACCGCGTTCATGGAGGCCCAGGAGGACGAGCGGGAGCATGCGCGGATCGCCGAAACCGCCCGTAAGCAGCTGCTGCTGATCAGCCTCGGGCGCCGGCACTGGCGCGACGCGTGACCTCGACGCGGTAGGCGCCGTCCGCGTCCCGGCCGGTGACGCGGACGCGTACGCGCACGCCGTCCGCCTCCCCCTGGTACGTCTCGCCGGGTCCGAAGGCCGCGTCGCTGAGCCCGGGGTGGACGTTGCGCTCCTGGGTGCAGCCGTGGCCGCCGGGGGAGCTGTCCAGGACGGTGACCGGGCCGCCGCCCGAGTCGACCCGGGTGTCCAGCCAGGTCACCAGGACGCCGGGCTTGCACACCGCCTCGTCGTTGCCGCCTTCGGTACGCGCCTCCAAGGCGTATCCGGTGGAATCCGAGACCGGGACGAAGACCAGCTTGGTGCCCTCCGGCCGGTGCAGCGGGGACAGCGCGTGCACCGTGGTGCCGGGGCGGGCGGCGCAGTGGACCTGGCGGGTGCCGAGCCAGCCGAGCTTCCACTTGTGCCAGGCCAGCAGGTCGTTGCCGGCGCCCCAGTCCTCGGACATCACGTCCCAGTGGCCGACGTTGTCGCCGCCGCCGCGGGTGTAGAGGTCGGGCAGGCCGAAGACGTGGCCGTTCTCGTGCGGAAGGACTCGGAAGCCGGTCTTCCGCAGCGAACCGGAACCGTCGTCCTGACGGCTGTAGACAAAGGAGACATTGGCCAGCGGAACCCCGTCCGCGGTCGGGGCGCGCTGGTTGTCGGCGTACGTCACGGAGAGCACCGCATGCGCGGCGGGCGGCCCGGCGTTGGGCGTGACCAGGACGTTCACCAGGTCGTAGCGGCGGAAGTCCACCTGGCCGTCGGCCGTCCTCGCTATGTCCGCGACCAGCTTGCGGTAGCCGGGCTCGAAGGGGCTGCCGCGCTTTATGCCGTACGAGCGGAACGAGTGCGGCATCCGCAGCCAGTGATCGATCGGCATCGCGGGCCGGTAGTCGAGCCGCCCGTACGAACTGCGGGCGAACCACTGCGAGGTCTGCGGGAAGAACTCCTCGAAGCGCTCGCGGGCCGTGCCCTTGCCGCGCACATCCGGGAAGTCGATCATCAGATTGAGGGCGTTGACCGTCCCCGTACTGCGGCTGTAGCCGCGGCTGGTGGGGATGCCCTCGGACATCTGGAGCCCGGGCCCGGGGGTGAGGGAGCAGGGTTCCAGCGATCCGGCCGCCGCCGTGGTCACCGGCGCGGGGGCCCGCTTGGCGGCCGCCGGTCTGCCCGGACGCGGCATTGCCGCCGGGGCGACCACCGCGACCGTGAGCACGGCTGCGATGACGAACGCGCTGCCTCGGCGGATCCTGCGTATTCGAGGGCGGAGGGCCTCGCGGGTCTGCTTCATTGCCGCCCACGGTGTGCCGGTGCGCTCCGGGGCGCCCGTGGGGTGCGTCCGGGCGGGCGAATTGGCTGGGCCGGGCGGGCGAAACGTCCGCGATTCAGGTGTGACGCAGGTCACCCACGGACTGTGAAATTCCGGGGAGTGGTTCCCCGTTTAACCCGGTGATCGCACAAACGGGGACTGACTCCCCGGAAATGTTGAACCTCGAATCGTTCGATACCAGGACGATCGGACACGGAAGGGGGAGCTGCCATGACCGGAGCCACCGCCGCACGCGCCGCGGATCGCGCACGACAGGCGCCACCCCGGCTGCGCGCCGACGCCCTGCGTAATCGGGAACGGATCATCGGTGCCGCACGCGAAGTGCTCGTCGAGTACGGGGCCGAGGTCCCGCTCGATGAAATCGCTCGACGGGCGGGAGTCGGCAATGCCACCATCTACCGGCACTTCGCGGACCGCCGTGAACTGATCCGCCACGTGACCCTGTCGGTGATGTCCCGCGTCGCCGAACAAGCCGAATCGGCCCTGGCCGAGGAGCCCGACGCCTTCGTGGCGCTGGGGCGCTTCGTCCACGCGGCAGCGGATGAGCGGATCGGCGCGCTGTGCCCCCTGCTCTCCGACGGCATCGACAAGGAGCACCCTGACCACATCGCCGCCCGCGACCGCCTGGACGCCGGTATCGACGCCCTGATGAGGGCCGCCCGAGCCGCCGGCCGACTCCGCGCCGACATCGACGTCGGCGATCTGATGGTCGCCCTCACCCAGCTCACCCGGCCGCTGCCCGGCAGCGGTTGCGTGAACTTCGACGCCTTCGTGCACCGGCATCTACAGCTGTTCCTGGACGGTCTGTCGGCTCCGGCGCGCTCCGAACTCCCCGGCTCCGCCGTCACCTTGGAGGATCTTCAGTACCGGCCGTGACGTAGCTCGCACCCGGCCGTTCACCGAACACCGCTTATTTCTCGCGCGTCCACCGGTCTTCCTCTGCGTGCGGCGCCGCGCGTCGCCGGCTTTCGCTTCTCCTGCTTCTTCTCCTTCCCCTCCCTCCTCTCCTTCGGTCTTCTTCTCCTTCGTCCACTGCTTTCACTGAACGGCTCCGCCCGGTCCGAACCGGGTGTCAAACGTCCCATTTCTCACTCTCCGCACCGCTAGGTAGGCCCACCCATGCCTGAAACGGCCCTGAACAAGGCTCCTTACGTCGATCCCCGGCGCTGGAAAGCGCTGATATTCATCGCCCTCGCCCAGCTGATGGTCGTCCTCGACGCGACCATCGTGAACATCGCCCTGCCCTCGGCCCAGGCCGACCTGAACATCTCCGACGGCAACAAGCAGTGGGTCATCACCGCCTACGCCCTCGCCTTCGGCGGCCTGCTGCTGTTCGGCGGCCGGATCGCGGACCTGTGGGGCCGTAAGCAGACCTTCATCGTCGGGCTGGTCGGCTTCGCCGCGGCCTCGGCGCTCGGCGGCGCCGCCGTGGGCAGCGGCATGCTGCTCGGCGCCCGAGCCCTCCAGGGCATCTTCGGTGCGCTGCTCGCGCCGTCCGCGCTCTCGCTGCTCGCCGTGATGTTCACCGACCCCAAGGAGCGGGCCAAGGCGTTCGGCGTCTTCGGCGCGATCGCGGGCGGTGGCGGTGCCGTGGGTCTGATCCTCGGCGGCGTGCTCACCGAATACCTGGACTGGCGCTGGACGTTCTTCGTGAACATCCCGTTCGCCGTCGTCGCCGCGGTCGGCGCGGTCGCCGTGATCCGCGAGCCCACCGAGAGCCGTAACGCTTCCAAGCTGGACGTCCCCGGTGTGCTGCTGGCCACCTCGGGCCTGGTCGCGCTGGTCTACGCCTTCACCCGCGCCGAGTCCGACGGCTGGACCGCGGGCCCGACGGTCGCGCTGTACGTCGCGGCCGCCGTGCTGCTGATCGCCTTCGTGATCGTCGAGTCCCGGGTGAAGGCGCCGCTGCTGCCGCTGCGCGTCGTCACCGACCGCAACCGCGGCGGGGTCTACGCCTCGCTGGGTCTCGCCGTCATCGGCATGTTCGGTCTGTTCCTGTTCCTCACCTACTACATGCAGATCGTCAAGGGATACAGTCCGGTCGAAACCGGTCTGGCCTTCCTGCCGATGGTCGCGGGCATGATCACCGGCTCCACGCAGATCGGCGCCCGGCTGATGACCAGGGTCCCGCCGCGGCTGCTGATGGGCCCGGGCTTCCTGGTCGCCGCGTCCGGCATGCTGCTGCTGACCCAGATCGATCTCGACACCTCGTACCCGGCGCTGATCCTGCCCGCGATCGTGCTGCTCGGTCTCGGCATGGGTACGGCGTTCATGCCCGCGATGAGCCTGGCCACCCATGGTGTCGAGCCGCGTGACGCGGGCGTCGCCTCCGCGATGGTCAACACCTCGCAGCAGGTGGGCGGCGCGATCGGCACCGCGCTGCTCAACACCATCGCCGCCAGCGCCACCACGGCGTACGCCAAGGGCCATGTCGCCACGGCCTCTTCGCCCAAGCTGCTCCAGCTCCAGTCGATGGTGCACGGCTACACCGCGGCCATCGCCTGGGCGGTCGGCATCCTGCTGCTGGCCGCGGCGATCGCCACCACGCTGATCAGCGCCGGTCGGCAGGACGGCGGCGGCGCGGTCGCCGGTTCGGGCGACGGGGCGGTGGAGGACGCCGTTCCGGCCATGGCGCACTGACGCCGCGTACGTACGGCGCAGGCCCCGCTCCCCGGCGTTCGCCCGGTGGAGCGGGTCCTGCGTGCGTCTGGACTTCGTGATTCCCGGCTGTCGCGGCTTCGTGCGTCCCGGCTCAGCGCAGCCAGGGGAGATCGGCGCCCTCGGGCTGGAGTCCGTCGGCGATGATCCGGCAGACGTCGCCGAACTGGGCGATCTGCTCCGGGGACAGCCGGTCGAAGAGCGCCGAGCGGACGGCCTCGACATGGCCGGGGGCGGTCTGCTTGAGGACGCCGAACCCCTTCTCGGTGAGGACCGCGTTCTGCCCGCGCTTGTCGTCGGCGCAGTCCTCGCGCCGCACCCAGCCGTCCTTCTCCATGCGGGTGATGGCGTGGGAGAGCCGGGAGCGGGTGATCTTGGCGGCCTCGGCCAGTTCGGTCATCCGCATCCGGTGGCGGGGCGCCCAGGAGAGCTTCACCAGCAGGCCGTAGTAGACGTGCGGCATGCCCGCGTCGCGCTGAAGCTGACGGTCGAGATGGTCTTCCAGCAACATGCTGGCCTGGATGTACGCCAGCCAGGTGCGCTGCTCGTCATCGTCCAGCCAGCGGGGCTCGTCGGCGGCCGGGTCCGAGCCTGCGTCTGCGGCTGTTTCTGCGTCTGCGTCTGCGGGGGAGTTCATGGCGTCCACATCGTTCATTGTAAGTCTACTTCTTGAAAATTAAACAAGTGTGCGATACCGTCATCTGAGCCACTGCTTGATATTTCAAGTTTTCTCGTGTTCGTTTGGTCGAGGAGCCGCCGCCGTGTCGCGCATGCCCGCCCTCTATCTCAGTCATGGTGCTCCGCCGCTCGCCGATGACCCGGTCTGGCCCGGACAGCTCGCCGCCTGGTCGGCCGACCTGCCCCGGCCCACCGCCATTCTGATGATCTCCGCGCACTGGGAGGAAGCTCCGCTCGCGATCGGGGCCACCGCAACGGTCCCGCTGGTCTACGACTTCTGGGGCTTCCCCGAGCACTACTACCGGGTCCGCTACGCCGCGCCCGGCGCCCCCGAACTGGCCGAGCGCATCCGCAAGACGCTGCGCACCGCGGGCACGCCCGTCCAGGACATCCCCGACCGCGGGCTCGACCACGGTGCCTACGTACCGCTCGTCGAGATGTACCCGGACGCCGACGTTCCCGTCCTCCAGGTCTCGATGCCGACCCTGGACCCGCGGAAGCTGATGGACATCGGCCGCAAGCTCGCCCCGCTGCGCGACGAGGGAGTGCTGATCGTCGGCAGCGGCTTCTTCACCCACAACCTGGCCGCGCTGCGTCATACCGGCCCGACGCCGCCCGGCTGG
The DNA here is from genome assembly GCF_052851135.1 of Streptomyces sp. BRA346. Taxonomy (NCBI): domain Bacteria; kingdom Bacillati; phylum Actinomycetota; class Actinomycetes; order Kitasatosporales; family Streptomycetaceae; genus Streptomyces; species Streptomyces sp. BRA346. The sequence goes on from NZ_JAIWIH010000046.1 coordinate 24,230, forward strand.
TCGACCGAGTTCGACGACTGGGGTCGGCGCGCGCTCGCCGGGCAGGACATCGACGCGCTGATCGACTTCGAGCACGCCTCACCGAGCGGCTCCCTGGCCCACCCGCGCACCGAGCACTTCGCCCCGCTGTTCGTCACGATGGGCGCGGCGGAGTCGGAACTGGGCAGCCAGCGCAGCGTGATCGACGGCTTCTGGATGGGGCTGGCGAAGCGGTCGGTGCAGTTCGGCTGAGGCGGTGCGGGGGATCGGTGTCCGGGCTCAGTCCGACCGGGCGTGGATGATGTAGAACGACACCGCCGCCATCGACAGCGCCACCCCCAGGCCGACGCCGGTCGCCCGCCCAACGGCCGCCCCGCTCAGGCAGTACAGGAAGCCGATCACGCAGCCGAGCAGCACCCCGTACAGCCCCGCCCGGACCTCCGGCAGCAGCCGTCCCTGGACCCGCCCGAGCAGATAGCAGACCGCGCCGACGACGACCGCCGCCACCACGCCGAGGAGTGCGGCGAAGGGCAGCGTCGACCCCTGGTTGTGGGCGATGAACATCGCGTAGCCGCCGGTGAGGACGCCCAGCACGACGGGTATCACCCAGGAGGCGGCGGGGTGGAGCGGCACGGCGGGGAGACGCGACCGGTGGCGCCTGCGCGCCGGAGCCGAAACGGAACCGTTCATGGCGGGACCTCCTCCCCTCCAGCGCACACCCGCTCCCGGCCTCCGGCAAGCCCGGCCTCCGGCAAGCCCGGTACGGGCAACCAGAAGGCCATGGGATCCGTCTTGTGGAGAGGGAGGCGAGGTGGAAAGCGGGGGAAGGTGGTCGTTCCGGCGTAACGGACGCCCCTGACCTGCACTTTCCCGGCGCTGCTGCGCTGCGCTGAACCCCCTGTGGCGGCACAGGGTACTGCATGATCGTAAAAAGGTGGGCGCGGCTTGGGAATTCTGTCCGGATTCCAGTCGTTGTTTCCATCGGACGGGGCACCCGCCCAGGGAAGGTCCGTTCATAGTCCGCGCCCGATCCATCTGTAAGGGAGCACGCATGGCAACCCGTGCCGTCGCCCGCAATCAGGCCACCACCGGTGGTGCTGATGGGGCCAACAGTGTTCGCGCCACAGGCGGGGAGATCGCCGATCGCGACCTGGTCGGCATGTATCTCGACGAGATCGCTCGCACCCCGTTGCTGGACGCGGCCAAGGAGGTGGAGCTGTCCCAGGCTGTCGAGGCGGGTGTATATGCCCAGCAGATCCTGGACGGGGAGGTTGAGGACACCGGAGCCGCGGGTGCGAGCCGAGAGGAGCTCGAGGCCATAGCGGCCGAGGGTGCCCGCGCGAAGGATGTCTTCATCCGCTCCAACCTGCGCCTGGTCGTGGCCGTGGCGCGCCGTTATCCGCGCAGTGGCCTGCCCCTGCTCGACCTGATCCAGGAGGGCAACGCGGGCCTGGTGCGCGCCGTGGAGAAGTTCGATTACACCAAGGGCTTCAAGTTTTCGACGTATGCCACGTGGTGGATCCGTCAGGCCATCACGCGCTCGATCGCGGACCAGTCCCGGACGATCCGGCTGCCCGTCCACCTGGTCGAGGAGCTGGGCCGGATCCGCCGGGTGCAGCGGGAGTTCAACCGTGAGCACGGCCGCGAGCCGGAGCACACGGAGATCGCCGAGGAGCTGGGCTCCACCCCGGAGCGGGTCTCGGACGTGCTCGACTGGGCGCGCGATCCGGTGAGCCTCAACATGTCGGTGGACGACGAGGGCGAGACCCAGTTCGGTGACCTGCTGGAGGACACCTCGGCCGTCTCGCCCGAGCAGTCGGTGATGACGCTGCTGCGCAGCGAGGAGCTGGAGGACCTCATCGGCCGCCTCGACGACCGGACCGCCTCCATCATCAAGGCGCGGTACGGCATCGATGACGGGCGGGAGCGTACGCTCACCGAGGTCGGCAAGCAGCATGGGCTCACGCGTGAGCGCATCCGTCAGATCGAGAAGCACGCGCTGCTGGAACTGAAGAAGATGGCCCGCCAGACCGGCTTCGACGCCGCGGCCTGAGCCGCAGCGTCCGCATGGACCGATCGCACGCCACAGACCCCATGGACCGAGCCCCGGCGCACTCCCCCGAGCGCCGGGGCTCTTCCTTTCCCGGGTTGCCCGGTGGGGCGGCTCCCGGTGGGCGTTTTCCGATGGGGCGTTTTCCGATGGGGCGTTTTCCGCTCAGGCCGCGAAGCCGCCGTCGACGGCGATCGACGCCCCGCTGATGTAGCGCCCGCTCTCGCCCGCGAGATGGGCGACGGTCGCGGCCACTTCCGACGGCAGTCCGTAGCGGCCGAGCGCGGTGAGGCCGCGCTGCATGGCGGCGCTCTCGCCGTCGGCGGGGTTCATGTCGGTGTCGATCGGGCCGGGGTGGATCAGGTTGACGGTGATCCCGCGCGGGCCCAGCTCACGGGCGAGCGCCTTGGTCAGGCCGGTCAGCGCGGTCTTGCTGGTCGCGTAGAGGCTGCCGCCGGGGAAGGCGACGCGCTCGGCCATGCAGCTGCCGATGTTGATGATCCGCCCGCCGTCGGACAGCCGCTCGACCGCCGCTTGGGCGGTCAGCAACGGCGCCCGGACGTTGATGTCGAGGGCGCGGTCGATGTCCTCCAGCGACAGCTCGGTCACCGGGCCGAGGACTCCCACGCCCGCGCTGTTGACCAGGATGTCCAGACGCCCGAACTCGGCGGCGGCCCCGGCCACGGCCGCCCGCGGCGCCTCCGGGTCCGCGCTGTCGGCCCGCACCGCCAGGGCCCGGCGGCCCAGCGCCTTGATCCGTTCGACGATGTCGGCCGCCCGGTCGGCCCGGTCGCGGTAGGTCAGGGCGACATCGGCACCGTCCTCGGCGAGCCGGATGGCGATGGCCTCGCCGATGCCACGGCTGCCACCGGTGATCAGGGCCGCCTTGCCGTCGAGTGTCATGTCCGCTCCCGGATGCGAAGAATGCGATGAAGAGCCTTGAAGGTACTGCTCTGTCGCGTGAGCGGGGGGTGAACCGGGCCCGAGCTTTCGAAGCTGGCCCGAGTCTGCCCGGTCGAGTTTGTTTCGTGCCCGAGTCTGTTTACTTTCCGGAAGTGGCAACGTAATCTGGCCGCGAAATCACAGGTTCGGGCATGGAAGGGACGTAAACCCACATGTACGCACCGGAGCGTCAGCAGGAGATCCTCCGGCTCGCCCGCGACAGCGGACGGGTGGATGTCCTGTCCCTCGCCGAGGAGTTCCAGGTCACCGCCGAGACCGTACGGCGCGACCTGCGGGCCCTCGACCGGGCCGGTCTGGTGCGCCGCGTGCACGGGGGAGCGATCCCGGCCGGGCGTCTCGACTTCGAGCCCGACCTCGCCGAGCGCGAGAGCACCGCCGCCGACGAGAAGGACCGCATCGCGCGCGCCGCCCTCGCCGAACTTCCCGCCGACGGCAGCGTGATCATCGACGCGGGGTCGACGGCGGCCCGGTTCGCCGCCGCCATCCCCCTGGAAGCCGGGCTCACCGTGGTCACCCACGCGCTGCCGATCGCCGCCCGCCTCGCCGACCACCCCGGCATCGCCCTGCACCTGGTCGGCGGCCGGGTTCGCCACCGCACCCGGGCCGCCGTCGACGCCTGGGCGCTGCGCGGCTACGGCGAGGTCAAGGCCGACGTCGTCTTCCTCGCCACCAACGGCTTCTCACCGGACAGCGGGCTCACCACCCCCGACCTCGCGGAGGCCGCCGTCAAGCGCGTCATGATCAGCGCCGCCCGCCGGGTCGTGCTGCTCGCCGACTCCGGCAAGTTCGGCGAGGAGCACTTCGCCCGCTTCGGCGGCCTCGACGACGTCGACCTGCTCATCACGGACACCGGGCTCAGCCCACAGGACGCCCTCGCCATCGAAAAGCAGGGCACGGAAGTAGCACGCGCATGATCCTCACCGTCACCCCCAATCCCAGCCTGGACCGCACGTACGAGATCCCGGCGCTGGAGCGCGGCGCCGTGCTGCGGGCCACCACCGACCGGGTCGACCCCGGCGGCAAGGGCGTCAACGTCTCGCGCGCCGTGGCCGCCGCCGGGCACCGCACCGTGGCGGCGCTGCCGCTCGGCGGACCCGAGGGCGCGCTGCTGGCGCGGCTGCTCGAAGAGCTGGGCATCGAGGCGGCGGGCGTGCCGGTGCGCGGCTCGACCCGGGTCAACATCTCCGTCGCCGAGCCGGACGGCACCCTCACCAAGCTCAACGCGAGCGGACCCGAGCTGGACGACGCCGAGGCCGAGGCCCTGCTGGAGGCGGTGCGGAGCCGGGTCGCCGACGCCGACTGGATCGCCTGCTGCGGCAGCCTCCCGCGCGGGCTCGCCCCCGAGTGGTACGCCGAGCTGGTCGCCCGGGCCCACCGCGCGGGGGCCAGGATCGCCCTGGACACCTCCGGCCCCTCCCTGACCGCGGCCCTGCGCGAGCGCCCCGATGTGGTGAAGCCCAACGCCGAGGAACTCGCCCAGGCCGTCGGCCGCCCGATCGCCACCGTCGGCGAGGCGGTCAAGGCCGCCGAGGAGCTGCGCGAGCTGGGTGCCCGCGCCGTCCTGGCCAGCCTCGGTGCCGACGGTCAGCTGCTGGTCGACGGGACCGGTACGTACTTCGGCACGGCGACGGTCACGGCCGTCCGCAGTAACGTCGGTGCGGGCGATGCCTCGCTCGCCGGATTCCTCGCCGCGGGCGGCACCGGAGCCGCCGCGCTCGCCTCGGCCGTGGCCCATGGCGCGGCCGCCGTACAACTGCCGGGCAGCGTGATGCCGACCCCGGCCGACCTGGACCCGTCCGCCGTCATCACGACCTCGGACGTACCGCTGGATCGCGCGCTCAAGGAGCCCGCGTGACCGGCCCGACCCACTCCCACCCCCCAGTCCCCACCCCCTCCGCCCGCCTGTCCCAGGGCGGTATCGCACCCAAGGGAGCCGCGAGATGAGTGAGCTGATCACCGCGGATCTGGTCGACCTTGACCTGTCCGCCGACACCAAGGAAGCTGCCGCCCGGTCGCTCGCCGAGCGCATGGTCGCGGCGGGCCGGGTCACCGACCTCGACGGCTTCCTCGCCGACGTGGCGGCCCGCGAGGAGCAGATGCCGACCGGCCTGGACGGCGGCATCGGCATACCCCACTGCCGCAGCGAGCATGTCACCGAGCCGACGCTGGCCTTCGGGCGCAGCACGACCCGGATCGACTTCGGCGCGCCGGACGGACCGGCCGACCTGATCTTCCTGATCGCGGCCCCCGCGGGTGCCGACAGCGATCACCTGACGATCCTGTCCAGCCTCGCCCGGTCTCTGATGAACGCCGAGTTCACCGGCGCCCTGCGGGCCGCCGACGACCCGGCCCGGGTGGCCGCCCTGATCCGCGGTGACGAGGAATCGTCGGCCGCTTCGGACAGCGCCTCGGACAGCGCCGCGGCGGAGCCCGCGGCCGAGGAGCCGCAGGACACGGCGGGCGGCCCGGCGGAACCGGCCGGGACGTCCGCGCCCGCCGGGACGTCCGCCGGAGCCTCCGAGCCCGCCGGGACGTCCGCGCCCGCACCGGCGGCCGCGGCGGCGCCTTTCCGGATCGTCGCCGTCACCTCGTGTCCCACCGGTATCGCGCACACCTACATGGCCGCCGAGTCGCTGGAGAACGCGGCCCGTGAGGCCGGTGTCGAGCTGGTGGTGGAGACCCAGGGCTCGGCCGGGTTCGAGAAGCTGCCCGCCGCCACCATCGCCGCCGCCGACGCGGTGATCTTCGCGCATGACGTGGAGGTCCGGGACAAGGAGCGGTTCGCCGGGAAGCCGACGGTGGACGTCGGGGTCAAGGCGGGCATCAACCGCCCGGCCGAGCTGGTGGCCGAGGCGCGCGACAAGGCGGCGCGCGGCGAGACCAGCGCACCGGCGGGCGCGGCCGATGATGCCTCGGACGGCTCCGCCCCGATGGACGCGGGCGGCGACGGATTCGGCACCAGGCTGCGCAAGTGGCTGATGACGGGCGTCAGCTACATGGTCCCGTTCGTCGCCGCGGGCGGTCTGCTCATCGCGCTCGCCTTCGCGATCGGCGGCTACGAGATCGCCAACGCCAAGTCCGTCGCGGACCACTTCGTGTGGACCGAGACCGCCAGCTGGGCGGCGCTGCTCTTCCAGATCGGCAGCGCGGCGTTCACCTTCCTGGTGCCGGTCCTGGCCGGGTACATCGCCTACGGCATGGCCGACCGGCCAGGGCTCGTGCCCGGCTTCGTCGGTGGTTTCATCGCGACCACCATCAAGGCCGGATTCCTCGGCGGTCTGGTCGCCGGCCTGATCGCGGGCGCGGTCGTCATGGCCATCCAGCGGTTCAAGGTCCCGGCGGCGCTGCGCGGCATCATGCCGGTCGTGGTGATCCCGCTGATCTCCTCGGCGATCGTCGGCTTCCTGATGTTCGTGGTGATCGGCAAGCCCATCGCCTCCGCCCAGTCGGCGATGACCGACTGGCTCAACGGGCTCTCCGGCGCCAACGCCATCGGCCTCGGCGTGATCCTCGGCCTGATGATGTGCTTCGACCTCGGCGGCCCGGTCAACAAGGTCGCGTACGCCTTCGCGACCGGCGGCATCGCGGTGTCCGACCCGAGCGACGGCAGCCTCAAGATCATGGCCGCGGTGATGGCCGCCGGTATGGTCCCGCCGCTGGCGATGGCCCTGGCCACCACCGTGCGCGGGAAGCTGTTCACCAAGACCGAGCGGGAGAACGGCAAGGCCGCCTGGGTGCTGGGTGCCTCCTTCATCAGCGAGGGCGCCATTCCGTTCGCGGCGGCGGACCCGCTGCGGGTGATCCCCTCCTCGATGGTGGGCGGCGCGATCACCGGTGCGCTGTCGATGGCCTTCGGCTGCACGCTGCGTGCCCCGCACGGCGGCATCTTCGTGGTCCCGCTGATCGGCCAGCCGTTCCTCTACCTGCTTGCCATCCTGGCGGGCACGGTGGTGTCGACCGGACTGGTGATCTTCCTCAAGGGGCTGCGGAAGAAGGCGGAGGCCGACGCCACGGCCCCGGCCGGTGGTGACTCCTCCGCGAAGGGCGCCACCGGGGACGAGGAGAAGGTGGCGGTCGCGGTCTGACCCCATCTCAGTCACCCCCCATCCCCTCCGTGGCGAGGCCGCGCGCAGCGTAGTAGGCGCTGAGCGCGGCCTCGCTGCCTGAGCCCATCGCGGTCGCGATCCGCTGGAAGCGGGCGGAGCGCAGATCACCGGCGGTGCGGATCCTCGGATGCTGGCGCACCGGCGGGCAGTAGCCGGATCCGGCGGTGACGACGGACCCGCCGGGCGGCGCCGGGGCGCTGCCCAGATTCAGGAACGCCAGGTCGGCCGTGAGGCCATACCGCTCACCCGCCGCCGTCAGCGCCTCCGCCCGCAGCGGCGCCGACGGCGGCCCCAACTCCAGCCGCCGCACGGCCACCAGCTCCACCCGGGCGTCCTGCCCGACCTCCTCGGCCTTGTAGGCGTCCTCGGGCGGATGGGCGACCAGGAACCGGGCCCGCAGCTCCGGATGGGCGCGGAGGAGAGTGCCCAGCGGACGGTCCGCGCCGAGCACGAGCACCGTGCGGCCGGTGAGCGCCGCGGTATCCGCCTCCCACAGCTGACGCAACTCCCGGCCCTCCGCCCCAGCGAGCCACCCGGTGGCCGCGGGCGCCAGCGGCCCGACCCCGGTGGCGACGACGGCATACGGAGCGGACAGCCGCGCACCGGCGGCCCTCGCCCCCTCGACCGTCACCTCCACCCGGTCCTCGAACGCGTCGATCCGCGTGGCACGCCGCCCGAGTGCGACCCGGCAGAGGGCACACCGTGCCACGTCGGCCTCGATCGCCGCCGCCAGCCCGGGGCCGGTGGTGAAGCCCAGGACGTTGCTCACCACCGGGATGCGCCGCAGCGCACCGCACAGCGCATCGCCCGACTCGACGAGGACGGACCGCATCCCGACGCTCGACGCCATCACGGCGGCCGCACAGCCCGCCGGACCGCCTCCGACGATCAGCAGATCGGCGTCCATGATGATCCCCTCCCTCTCAGTCCTCGGTCCCTCTCGGTCCCCTGTGACCCTCTCGGGGCCGTCCGCTCAGAACGGTCCGTCGTACAGATCCCGATACGCGGGGAAGACCCCGCCCGGGCCGTCCACCCCCTCCGCCGCCAGCACCGCCTTGACCACGGCCCGGGTCAGCGCGTCCGCCCCCGCCGCCAGCACCTCGTTCAGCGCCCCGGCCTCCCGGTGCACCCCGAACGCCGGATCCCCCGCATCGCCCCCGCTCTCCTCCGGCACCAGCGGCCGATCACCGGTGGCCAGGGCGAAGACCGTGTCACCGTCGGACAGCAGATGCACCGGCCGGATCGCCCGGGCCAGACCGTCGTGCGCCGTGCCCGCGAGCTTGTGCGCCTGGGCCCGGGTGAGCGCGGCGTCGGTGGCGACCACGGCCAGGGTGGTGTTCAGCGGAGGCCGCACCGACGCGGCCTGGCGCCGCTCCGACTCGGCCCGCGCGGTGGCCAGGCGGCGCACCGCTGCCGCGTGCTCCTCTTCGCCGGGGCGGTAGGGCCCGCCGTCCCCGGACGGCTCGTACCCCTGCCCGTACAGCACGCCGGTCCGCGGATCGACCACCGATCCGGCCGCGTTGACCGCCACCAGCGCGGCCACCGTGATGCCGGACGGCAGCACCAGCGACGCCGATCCCATGCCGCCCTTGAGCCCACCGGCCACCGCGCCCGTGCCCGCGCCCAGATTGCCCTGCCCGACCGGCGCGCCCGGCTCCGCACCGGCCGCCGCCTCGGCGGCCTCCCGGCCCAGGGCCGCGCCCGGCCGGGCCCGCCAGTCACCGCCCCGGCCGAGGTCGAAGAGGGCTGCCGTCGGGACGACCGGGACGACCTGCGCCGGATCGGGACCGACCCGGAAGCCGCGGCCGTGCTCCTCCAGCCAGGCGGCCACCCCTGAGGCGCTGTCCAGGCCGAACGCGCTGCCGCCGGTCAGCACGACGGCCTCCACGCGCTGGACGAGATTGCGCGGATCGAGGGCATCGGTCTCCCGGGTGCCCGGCCCGCCGCCGCGCACATCGACGGCGGCGATCGCGCCGCCCTCAGGGGCCAGGACGACGGTCGTTCCGGTCAGCCATCCGCCTCCGGTGCGCTGTGCATGGCCGACGCGCAGCCCGGGTACGTCAGTCAGCGCGTCGGCCCGGCCGGTGTTCGGGGAGTCATGGGTGGTTCGCTCAGCATCCATGAACACTATGCGTAGCACGCGGACTCGTGTCATGGTCGTACAACGAGGCGTGCCCGGCCCCGGAGCAAGGGCCCTTGCGAGCACCTCCGGACGGCGCGCGCCGGACCATCGCCGCCTCATATAGCGGGCGTTCATCAGACGTTGATGACCTGACAGCAGGCTGTGCGGTATGCCGTTCGTCCCCGCCTCAAGGAAGACCGCCGTGCCCCATACCTCCCGGACGGAGGAGCTCCCGACACTGGCCGCCGCCACGCGGCAGACCTCCCGGGTGGCCCTCCGGTGGATCAGCGAGCCCGACTGCACCGAGGAGCTGACCCACGCCGAGCTGCTCGACCAGGCCGCCAGGGCGGCCGCCGCCCTCACCCGGCTCGGAGTCCGGGCCGGCGACCGGGTGGCAGTCCACCTGCCGCTGGTGCCCGAGTCAGTGATCGCCACGCTCGCCTGTGGCCGCCTCGACGTCGTACGCGGCAGCCTGCCGGTGGGGCTGCGCCCGCATGAACTGCGCGACCGCATCAGGGAGATGGACGCCAAGATCGTCATCACCGCGGACGGGGAACAGCGCTGTGGGGAGCAGCAGCCCCTCAAGCAGCTTGTCGACCGGGCGCTCACCGGCTGCCCCGGCGTCCGGAACGTGCTGGTCGTGCACCGCCTCTCCCGCCCGGTGTCCTGGAAGCCCGGCCGGGACCTGTGGTGGCACGACGAGCTCGGCCGGTACACCGAACCGCTGCCGCGGTCGTACTCTTGAGCCATGAGCACCGCCCCCGCCCCTGGACCGCGCGATCCCGCCGCTGCGCTGATCTTCGACGATCCTCTGGCGCAGCCGTCCGCGGACGATACGGACCGCGGGTGGGGTGAGCGGGCTCCCGGCGGGCACGGCGCCGACAGCGCCGCGGATCTGGCCCGGTTCCTGGACGAGAAGCCGCCCCACCACCTCTGACGGCGAGAGGCCTCATGCCGGAAGCCCTGACGGCGCACGATGCCGATCAGGCGCTCGGCTAGGTGCTGGGGCCGCCTTCGCGCCGGGCCACCAGCTCGTCCCGGATCTCGCGGAGCAGCGTGATCTCCTCGGCCTCCGTCTCCGCCTGCTCCTCCTCGGCCTGCTGTTCCCTGGCGGCCTTGCGCGCCAGATAGCGCGACATCGGCAGCACCATCAGGAAGTACACGACCGCCGCGGTGATGAGGAAGGTCAGCACGGCCGAGAGCATGCTGCCCCACATGATCGGGATGCCCTTCACCACCTCGCCCGCCGCGTTCGTCTCGCAGGGCGCCTTGAAGCAGGAGCGGTACTTCTCCAGGTCCTTCGTTCCGAAGGCGCCCACTATGGGATTGATCAGGCCCTTCACCACCGAGTTCACGACGGAAGTGAAGGCGGCTCCGATGACGACCGCGACCGCGAGGTCGATCACATTGCCGCGCATCAGGAAGGCTTTGAAGCCCTCCCAGACGCTCTCCTTCTCCTGCGTCTCGGTGCTCTTCTCTGCGCTCAACCCACTGCCTTTCTCTCGCCGCGACGGTGCTGGAGCGGACGGTTCCGCAACCTACACCGGCGCCGAGCAGGCTCAAGAGGTGAGGCACGGGTGTCAGGAGCGGCACAGTGCCACCGCCAGACGTGAGGTGGCCTCGGCCCCGGCCAGGGCGGCGGCGGCCATGCGCGGCACCGTGAGCACCACCAGCGCCCCGCCGTCCGCCGGACCGCCGTCCCGGAGACCGGGCACGGAGGCCACCCGGACCCCGCGGGCGACCACCCGCGCCGGGGCATCGGACCCGCGCTGCCGGACGGTGTCGGGCGCGGGCGTGGCCAGCACGTCCACCCGGTCGCCGGGGTGCAGCAGCCGCACCGCCGCCGCGTCGGCGATCCGGACCGGCGCGGACACCACGGCGGGGCGCGGCGGCTCGTACCGGCCGCCGGCCGCGGTGGCGGGGGAGGGGTCCGGGCGCGAGGATCCCTGACCGGACGGTGCCGCGGCCGCGAGCGCGGCGGCCGTCAGCGCCAGCCCGGCCGCCATCGAGCGCCGCCGTCGCCGCACGGACCGCCGCAGCCGGTAGCGGCCGTCGCGCGCCACCCGCACCGGACCGAAGCGCGGCACCGCGCGGGCCGGGGGAGTGGCGCGGGTCGTCGGAGCAGACGCGGGGGACGGGGACGCGGGGAACGGGGACGCGGGGGACGGGGACGCGGGAAAGGGACGGGACATGGCACAACACCGCCTGCCGTGAGGAGCCGGGAGCTTTCTGGCCCCTTCACCATGCCCGGCCTCGCCCGATCCCGCCGGGGCCTGTGGACGGCCGCCGCCTTGTGGACAACTCGGTCCCCCACACGCGTGCGCAGGCGTCCCAGCGCGCCCCCATCAACCCCCACCAGCCCGCCCGCTACGGCAGCTCGATCCCCAGCTCCCAGCCGTCGTGCCCGTGCGCACACAGACAGTCCCGGTCGGCGTTGCCCGGAAGGCCGCTCACCGCGTCGAAGAGCACCTCGCGCAGCCGCCCGACGTTCTCGCCGAACACCTTCAGCACCTCGGCGTGCGAGACGCCCTCACCCGTCTCCACCCCCGCGTCCAGGTCGGTGACCAGCGTCAACGACGTGTAGCACAGCTCCAGTTCACGGGCGAGCACCGCTTCCGGATGCCCGGTCATCCCGACCACCGACCAGCCCTGCGCGGCATGCCAGCGCGATTCCGCCCGGGTGGAGAAGCGGGGCCCTTCGACCACGCACATCGTCCCGCCGTCCACCGGCTCCCAGCCGCGTCCGCGTGCCGCCGTCACCGCGGCCTGCCGCCCCACCGGGCAGTACGGGTCGGCGAAGGTCGTGTGCACCACGTTCGGCACCCGCCCGTCCGGGAGCGGCTCACCGTCGAAATAGGTCTGCGTACGTCCCTTGGTGCGGTCCACCAGCTGGTCCGGCACCAGCAGCGTCCCCGGGCCGTACTCCGGCCGCAGTCCGCCCACCGCGCACGGTCCGAACACCTGCCGCACCCCGACCGAGCGCAGGGCCCACAGGTTGGCGCGGTAGTTGATCCGGTGCGGCGGCAGATGGTGCTTGCGGCCGTGCCGGGGCAGGAAGGCGACCCGCCGTCCCGCGATGTCGCCGAGGAAGACCGAATCGCTCGGCGCGCCATAGGGAGTCTCCACGGTGATCTCGGTCACATCGTCGAGGAAGGCGTAGAACCCCGACCCTCCGATGACCCCTATGTCTGCTGGTGTGCTGCTCGTCTCAGCCATGTGATCACCCTAGCCAGCCGAGCCCGGCAGTGCCCGGACGCACGGCACCCCCGCGGCTTCCCGGGAGGGGGTGGCGGGGGTGCGCGGTGCGTGCGAGGTCAGGCGGCCGAGCTGGTGCTGCTCGACGAGGTGCTCGACGAAGAAGACGTCGTCGAGGGGGACGACGAGGACGTCGAAGACGAGGGCGACCCCGAGGAGGTGTCCGAGGAGGAGGACGAAGACGACGAGCCCTTGTCCGACGACGAGCCGGTGTCGCTCTTCGACGCGGACTTCGCTGAGCCGCCGCTCGAGCTGCTGGACGAGGAGCGGCTGTCGTTCCGGTAGAAGCCGGAGCCCTTGAAGACGATGCCGACCGCGGAGAACACCTTCTTCAGGCGTCCCTGGCACTGGGGGCATTCGGTGAGCGCGTCGTCGGTGAACTTTTGCACCGCCTCGAGGCCCTCGCCGCACTCGGTGCACTGGTACTGGTAGGTCGGCACGTGCTTCCTCCTGGCACTCTCACTCGTTGAGTGCTAACGACGCTCCATAGTGCAGTATTCCGGCCCGCCAGTCCACTGCGGTACGGCACACGGTGACCTATGCCACGCCATCAGCCGCCGCCGGTGCCCAGCCAGCCCGCCAGCTTGCCGCCCCGGCCGACCGCCCGCAGCCGCTGTTCGGCCGCGTCCCGCACCGGGTCGGTGGCCACCACCAGGAGTTCGTCGCCGCGCCGCAGCACGGTCGAGGGCAGGGGCACGAAGCTGGAACCGTCGCGGACGACGAGGGTGACCGCGGCCCCCGGCGGCAGCCGCAGCTCGGCGACCTCCACCCCGTGCATCCGGGAGTCCTTGGGGATCGACACCGACAGCAGATGGCCGCGCAGCCGCTCCAGCGGCGCCGACTCGATGCCCAGGTCCGCGGTGCCCTCCGTCTCCTCCAGGCGCAGCCGGGTGGCGAACCAGGGCAGCGTCGGCCCCTGGATCAGGGTGTAGACGATCACCAGGACGAAGACGATGTTGAAGATCCGGCGGCTGTCGGGCACCTCGCCGACCATGGGGATGGTCGCGAGCACAATGGGCACCGCGCCGCGCAGCCCGGCCCAGGACAGCAAGGCCTTCTCCCGCCATGCCACCCGGAACGGCATCGTGCTCACCAGCACCGACACGGGCCGGGCGACGACGGTCAGCACCAAGCCGACCACGACGGCGGGCCAGATGTCGTCGGTCAGCTCGTGCGGCGTCACCAGCAGGCCGAGCAGGACGAACATGCCGATCTGGGCGAGCCAGCCGAGCCCCTCGGCGAAGCCGCGGGTGGCCGGCCAGTGCGGCAGCTTCGCGTTGCCCATGACGAGCGAGGCGAGGTAGACGGCGAGGAAGCCGGAGCCGTGTGCCAGCGCGCCGCCCGCGTAGGCGACGACCGCGATGGCCATCACCGCGATCGGGTACAGGCCTGAGGCGGGCAGGGCTACCCGGCGCAGCCCGTACGAGCCGAGCCAGCCGATCGCGAGACCGATGGCGGCGCCGATCGCCAGCTCCAGCACGATCTCGCCGATCATGAGGTACCAGGCGTCGATGGGGCCCTGGCTGGAGAAGGCGACCACCAGGATCACCACCGGGGCGTCGTTGAAGCCCGATTCGGCCTCCAGGATGCCGGTGAGCCGCTTGGGCAGCGGCACCTTGCGCAGCACGGAGAAGACCGCAGCCGCGTCCGTGGACGACACCACCGCGCCGATGATCAGCGCCTGCCGCCAGTCCAGCCCCACCCCATAGTGCGCCGCCGCCGCGGTGACCCCCACGCTCACCGCGACGCCCGCGGTCGACAGCGCGGCGGCCGTCGGCAGCGCGGGTTTTATTTCTCGCCACTTGGTGCCCAGACCGCCCTCGGCCAGGATCACCACCAGCGCGGCGTAGCCGATGACCTGCGTCAGTTCGGCGTTGTCGAAGGTGACGCCGAGCCCGTCCGTGCCCAGGGCGACGCCCATCCCGAGGTAGAGGAGCAGGGTGGGCAGCCCGCTGCGGGACGAGAGCCTTACGGCCGCCACCGCGACGAGCAGGACGAGAGAGCAGACCAGCAGCAGTTCATTGAGGTGGTGGACAGTCAGGGGCCGAACCTTTCTCACGTGAGCGGCGGGACCTTCGGGGACGATGTGAACGGTTCCCGGCCGACCGGAACTTCATTGCCTTACCTAACATTTTACGGGTTCTTGACGCGGGCCTTCCACGCGGGCCGCCCGCGGAGGCGCGGCAGACCGGTCCGGTGGCCGGTGGACGGCGTCAGTCATGACTCCGCGTAGGGGCGGCGACAGCGCTGCGCCTATGGTTGCTCCAGCACTCCAGGATCACCCTGCCCCTCGAAGGACAGCGATGCCCGCCAACAAAACCGGCTCTTCTCCCAAGAAGAAGAGCCGACGTCTCCGCCTGATCGTGATCGCAGTCGTGCTGCTGCTCTTGGGGGGTACCGGCTTCGGCACGTACTGGAGTATCAGTACCGTGCGGGCCTCTTTCCCGGAGACCACGGGGTCGCTGCAGCTCAAGGGACTTTCCGATCCCGTCCAGGTCAAGCGCGACGGTCATGGCATACCCCAGATCTACGGCGACTCACCCGAGGACCTGTTCCGCGCCCAGGGCTTCGTCCAGGCTCAGGACCGCTTCTGGGAGATGGACGTCCGCCGTCATATGACGGCCGGTCGGCTCTCGGAGATGTTCGGTTCCGGCCAGGTGGAGACCGATGCGTTCCTGCGCACCATGGGCTGGCGCCGGGTGGCGCAGAAGGAATACGACACCAAGCTGTCGCCGGAGACCAAGAAGTACCTGCGAGCCTATTCGGACGGGGTCAACGCCTACCTCAAGGACCATGAGGGCAAGGCGCTGTCGGTCGAATACGCGGCGCTGGGCTTCGAGAACGACGGCTACAAGCCCGAGAAGTGGACCCCGGTCGACTCGGTCGCCTGGCTCAAGGCCATGGCCTGGGACCTGCGTGGCAACATGCAGGAAGAGGTGGACCGCGCCCTGGCATCGAGTCGGCTGAGCGCCAAGCAGATAGAAGAGCTGTACCCGTCGTATCCGTACAGCCGGAACAAGCCGATCGTCCAGGGCGGTGCGCTCGACGAGACCACCGACGAGTTCGATCCCAAGGCGACGTCGACGGGCGGCACGGGCAGCGCGGGTGCGGCCGGCACCGTGAACGGGGCCAACGGGGCCGCCCAGGGCCTCCAGAGCCAGCTCACCTCCATGTCGAAGACCCTGGAGAAGGTTCCGGCGCTGCTGGGCCCCAACGGAAGCGGTATCGGCTCCAACTCGTGGGTCGTCTCCGGTCGGCACACGACCACCGGCAAGCCGCTGCTCGCCAACGACCCGCATCTGGCGCCCCAGCTGCCGTCCGTCTGGTACCAGATGGGCCTGCACTGCAACCAGGTCACCAGCAAGTGCCCGTTCGACACGGCGGGCTACACCTTCTCCGGGATGCCCGGCGTGGTCATAGGCCACAACCAGGACATCAGCTGGGGAATGACCAATCTGGGCGCCGACGTCAGCGATCTGTACCTGGAGAAGGTCACCGCGTCGCACTACCTCTACGACGGCAAACAGGTCCCGTTCCGCAGCCGTGAGGAGACCATCAAGGTCGCGGGCGGCAAGAGCCGCACGATCACGGTGCGCAGCACCAACAACGGGCCGATCGTCTCGGACCGGGACGAGGAGCTGACGAACGTCGGCAAGAGCGCACCGGTCGGCAGCGGGGCCGACGATGTGGCGCCCGACCGCGGCGACGGCTACGCGGTCGCCCTGAAGTGGACCGCGCTGTCCCCGTCCAACAGCATGGACGCGGTCTTCGGGCTGAACCGCGCCCGGAACTTCGACGACTTCCGCAAGGCGGCCCGCGACTTCGCGGTTCCCGCCCAGAACCTCATCTACGCCGACACCAAGGGCAACATCGGCTACCAGGCGCCGGGCCGGATCCCGGTGCGCAACGAGGGTGACGGCCGCTACCCGGCGCCCGGCTGGGACTCGCGCTACCGGTGGTCGAAGTTCATTCCGCAGTCGGCGCTGCCCTGGGAGTACAACCCCGACCGCGGCTACATCGTCACCGCCAACCAGGCCGTCATAGACGAGAAGAAGTACCCGTACCTGCTGACCGACGACTGGGGATACGGCGCGCGCAGCCAGCGCATCACCGACCTGATCGAATCCAAGATCAAGGACGGCGGGAAGATCTCCACGGACGACATGCAGTCGCTCCAGACGGACAACAGCAGTGAGATCGCCAAGGTGTTGACGCCGTACTTGCTGAAGATCAACGTCAAGGACCCGTTCGTCCGCGATGCCCAGAAGCTCCTGGAGGGCTGGGACTACACCCAGGACGCCGACTCGGCGGCCGCCGCGTACTTCAACGCCGTCTGGCGCAACACCCTGATGCTCGCCTTCGGCGAGAAGATGCCCAAGGAGCTGCGGGTCAAGGGGCAGTGCCTGCGGGTGCGGCCGGCCGAGGACTCCGGTCCGCTCGAGGACCTGGACGGCAACACCCGGCTGGTGCGCGAATGCGGGACGCGCGATGCCGACCAGGCCCAGCCGGACGGCGGCGACCGCTGGTACGAGGTCGTACGGAAGATCATCAAGGAACCGGGCAACGACTGGTGGAAGACCGCCGGGACCCGCAACCAGCCGGGCGCGGCCAACCGTGACGAGCTGCTCGCCGAGGCCATGAAGGACGCGCGCTCCGAGCTGACCGCCAAGCTGGGCAAGAACATCAACACCTGGAGCTGGGGGCGGCTGCACCGGCTGACGCTGAAGAACCAGACGCTGGGCACCGAGGGCCCGGGTGTCGTCCAGTGGATGCTGAACCGCGGCCCGTGGGACCTCGCGGGCGGCGAGGCGGCGGTCAACGCGACCGGCTGGAACGCGGCGGGCGGCTACGACGTCACCTGGGTGCCGTCGATGCGGATGGTCGTCAACCTCGACAACTTCGACAAGTCGCGGTGGATCAACCTCACCGGCGCCTCCGGCCACGCCTACAACGCGCACTACACGGACCAGACCGAGAAGTGGGCGAAGGGTGAGCTGCTGCCCTGGGCGTTCAGCAAGACCGCGGTGGACAAGTCCACCGACGATCAGCTGGCCCTCACCCCCTGAGGCCCCCGCTGAGCCACCACCCGCGGTCTCGGACGGCCCTCTGCGGGCCCTTCCCGCCCCCGGCCCGGGGGCGGGAGCCCGCGCACCTTCCGGCCCCGCCAAAGGCGCCTTCGGGCGCCTCCGGCGGGGCCGCCGCGTTATCGGGCGGGCGTCAGACGAAGCGGTGCGCCCCCGAGGGCGTCACCGCCGCGTGCACGGGCCGGTCGTGGGGTTCCGCCGGGACCGCGTCCAGCAGCTCGCCGTCGTACAGCAGCACCACCAGCGCGGGATCGGCCCCGGCCCGCGCCAGCCGGGCCAGCACCCGGTCGTACGAACCGCCGCCGCGCCCCAGGCGCATACCGCGCCGGTCCACCGCGAGCCCCGGCAGCAGGACCGCGTCCGCCCGGGTGACCGCGTCCGGGCCCAGCCGCGGCCCGCCGGGCTCCAGCAGTCCCCGACCGGCGCGCACCAGCCCGTCCGGGCCCTCGTCCGCGCCCCAGTCGAGATCGTTGTCCGGCAGCAGAACGGGGAGCAGCACCCGTACACCCCGCGCGCGCAGCGCGTCCCGCAGCGCGCGTGTGCCGGGTTCGCGCCCCACCGAGACATAGGCCGCCACGGTGTCCGCCCGGGCCAGCTCCGGCAGCTCCAGTGCGCGACACGCCAGTGAAGCTCCGGCTTCCTCGATGTCATCCGCCGTCAACCCGGACCTCACCGCCAGGAGACGTCTCCGCAACGCGGGCTTACTAGCGTCGGTGATGCTCACTGAGTGCACATACTTCCTGTCTCATGTCATATTCACCGTATCCTCATCAATCGCCTGAAAGGCACCGGATAAGGTTCGGGACATGACTCAATCGCGTACTCGGATCAGCAAGGCTGTCATCCCTGCTGCGGGCCTCGGAACCCGCTTCCTCCCGGCCACCAAGGCCACCCCGAAGGAGATGCTGCCGGTCGTCGACAAGCCGGCGATCCAGTACGTCGTCGAGGAAGCCGTCACCGCCGGCCTGTCCGACGTCCTTATGATCACCGGTCGCAACAAGCGGCCCCTGGAAGACCACTTCGACCGCAACTACGAGCTCGAAGAGGCTCTGACCCGCAAGGGCGACGAGACCCGCCTCGCCCGCGTCCAGGAGTCCAGCGACCTGGCGACCATGCACTACGTCCGGCAGGGCGATCCCCGGGGCCTCGGCCACGCCGTGCTGTGCGCCGCCCCGCACGTAGGTGACCAGCCCTTTGCCGTCCTCCTCGGCGACGACCTCATCGATGCCCGTGACCCGCTTCTGGCCCGGATGGTCGAGGTGCAGGAGCAGCACGGCGGCAGTGTCATCGCCCTGATGGAGGTGGATCCCGCACAGATCCACCTCTATGGCTGCGCCGCCGTGAAGCCCACCCTGGACGAGGGCGTCGTCCAGGTCACCGGACTGGTCGAGAAGCCCGACCGGGCCGACGCGCCCAGCTCCTACGCGGTCATCGGCCGCTATGTGCTGGATCCGGCCGTCTTCGACGTGCTGCGCCGCACCGAGCCCGGCCGCGGCGGGGAGATCCAGCTGACCGACGCGCTCCAGGCGCTCGCCGCGGATCCGGACCTCGGAGGCCCGGTGCACGGCGTCGTCTTCAAGGGACGACGGTACGACACAGGCGACCGCGGCGACTATCTGCGTGCCATTGTCAGACTCGCGTGCGAACGTGAAGACCTGGGCCCGGAGTTCCGGGAATGGCTTCGCAGTTACGTCACCGAGGAGATGTAGCACTTTGAGCAGCACCGCGGCACGGGCCGCCGATCAGGGCACGGGCGAGGGCCGGGAGCGTCACCGGGTCTGGTCGGTGGCCGAGCACCTCGACGACATCCTCGGGCACATCCACCCGCTGGATCCCATCGAGTTGCAGCTGCTGGACGCCCAGGGCTGCGTCCTGGTCGAGGACGTCACCGTGCCCGCCGCCCTCCCGCCCTTCGACAACAGCGCGATGGACGGCTATGCCGTCCGCACGGCCGATGTCGGGGCGGCGACGGGGGAGCATCCCGCGGTGCTGACGGTCGTCGGGGACATCGCGGCGGGCAGCGGCGAGCTGCCCGCCGTCGGCCCCGGCGAGGCCGCCCGGATCATGACCGGCGCCCCGCTGCCGCCCGGCGGCCAGGCCGTCGTCCCGGTCGAGTGGACCGACGGCGGTTTGGACAACGGGCCGGTCAGCGGCATGCCCGCCCGCAGTTCGGATCCGCACGGCGGCAGCGGCCTGGTGCGGGTCTTCCGGCCGGTCCGGGACGGGCAGCATGTGCGCACCCGGGGCAGCGACGCGGGGGCGGGGGAGCTGGCGCTGAGCGCCGGCACGGTCCTCGGGGCGGCGCAGATCGGGCTGCTGGCCGCCATCGGCCGGTCCACGGTCAGGGTCCGGCCGCGGCCCCGCGTCGTGGTGTTGTCCACCGGCAGCGAGCTGGTCCAGCCCGGTGAGGAGACCGGGCCCGGCCGCATCTACGACTCCAACAGCTACCAGCTCACCGCCGCTGCCCAGGAGGCCGGGGCGATCGCCTACCGGGTGGGCTCGGTCGCCGACGACGCCGAGACGCTGCGCGCCACCGTCGAGGACCAGCTGAGCCGCGCCGACATCGTCGTCACCAGCGGCGGAGTCAGCGTCGGCGCGTACGACGTGGTCAAGGAGGCGATGCACGAGGTCGAGTTCCGGACGCTGGCCATGCAGCCCGGCAAGCCCCAGGGCTTCGGGCGGGTCGGCTCCGACCGGACCCCGCTGCTCGCCCTCCCCGGCAATCCGGTCAGTTCGTATGTCTCTTTCGAGCTGTTCGTCCGGCCGGTGATCCGCACCATGCTGGGCGCGGGCCTGGTCCACCGCACCACCGTGCGGGCGGTCTGTCCGGACGGGATCGCGTCCTCACCGGAGGGCCGTCGCCAGTTCCTGCGAGGCTGGTACGAGTCGGCGGCGCCGGGCGAGCCGGGCACGGTCGCCCCGGTGGGCGGCGCCGGATCGCATCTGATCAAGGCCCTCGCCCGGGCCAACGCGCTGATCGTGATCCCCGAGGACGTGGCCGAGGTCGCCCCCGGGGCCGAGGTGGACGTCGTCCTTCTCGCCTAGCCGGGGCCTACGGCGGGTACGGTGTCGTCGCACAGAGCCACCTGGCCCGGACCGGGAGAACGATGAGCAGCGCCCAGGACCACCTCACCCATCTCGACTCGGCGGGCGCGGCGCGCATGGTCGACGTCTCGGCCAAGGACGTCACCGCGCGCACCGCCCGCGCGAGCGCCCGTGTGCTGGTCGCGCCACGCGTCGTCGAACTGCTCCGGGGCGAGGGCGTCCCCAAGGGCGACGCCCTCGCGACCGCCCGGATCGCGGGCATCATGGGCGCCAAGCGCACCCCGGACCTGATCCCGCTGTGCCATCCGCTCGCCGTGTCGGGCGTGAAGGTCGACCTGTCGGTCGCCGACGACGCGGTCGAGATCACCGCCACGGTGAAGACCACCGACCGTACGGGCGTCGAGATGGAGGCCCTGACGGCGGTCTCGGTCGCCGCCCTGACGGTGATCGACATGGTCAAGGCCGTCGACAAGGGCGCGGTCATCACCGACGTGCGGGTGGAGGAGAAGACCGGCGGGAAGTCCGGCGACTGGAGTCGGGAATGACCGCCCCCGCCGCCCCTACCGGCCCTGACGCCCCCGAGGACGCGCCGCGGTACCGCGCCCTGGTCGTCACGGCCTCCAACCGCGCCGCCGCCGGGGTCTACCCGGACAAGGGCGGCCCGCTGATCGCCGAGGGGCTGACCGCGCTCGGCTTCGCCGTCGACGGCCCGCGCGTGGTCCGCGACGGCGACCCGGTGGAGTCCGCGCTGCGGGAGGCGGTGGCCGCCTCGTACGACGTCGTCGTGTCCACCGGCGGCACCGGCCTCACCCCGATGGACCGCACCCCCGAGGCCACCCGCCGGGTCCTGGACTACGAGATCCCCGGCATCGCGGAGGCCATCCGCGCCGAAGGGCTCGCGAAGGTGCCCACCGCGGCTCTTTCCCGGGGCCTGGCCGGGGTCGCCGGGACGACCCTGATCGTCAACCTGCCCGGCTCGACCGGAGGCGTCCGTGACGGCCTCGCGGTGCTCGGGCGGCTCCTGACGCACGCGGTCGACCAGATCCACGGCGGCGACCACCCCCGACCCACCGGCCCCGCCGATGCGGCCGGTGCAGCCGACGCCGCCGGTCCCGCCGGGAGCGCGAGCTGAACGCGCCCTGGCCGGTCGTGCTGGCGGACGGAGCCACGGTCCTGCGTCCCATAAAGCTGCGCGACCAGCGCGCCTGGCGCGAGGTCAACCAGCGCAACCGGGAGTGGCTGCGGCCCTGGGAGGCGACCATTCCGCCGCCCGCGCCCGGCGGCCCGGTCACCCAGCGGCCCACCTACCGGCAGATGGTGCGCCATCTGCGCGCCGAGGCGCACGGCGGGCGGATGCTGCCGTTCGTCATCGAGTACCAGGGGCGGCTGGCCGGGCAGTTGACGGTCGCCGGGATCACCTGGGGATCGATGTGTTCGGGCCATATCGGCTACTGGGTCGATCAGGCGGTGGCCGGCCGCGGCGTCATGCCGACCGCGGTCGCGCTCGCCGCCGACCACTGCTTCCGCACCGTCGGGCTGCACCGCATCGAGGTGTGCATCCGTCCGGAGAACCTGCCGAGCCGCCGGGTGGTGGAGAAACTCGGATTCCGCGAAGAGGGGCTGCGGCCGCGCTATCTGCACATCGACGGCGCATGGCGCGACCATCTGGTCTTCGCGCTCACCGTGGAGGAGCTGTCGGAGGGGCTGCTCTCCCGGTGGCACCGGACCCGACCAGGGGCATCACAGAAATAAAAACTCTGTTCGATTACATTCGACGCATTCCCATCCTGGTCATCCCAACAATCACAAAAAACTTTCGAGATATCAGCCAGATCGTGCGACACACCGCGCCAATTGGCAGATGGCCTCATGCGGACCCCTCTACCGTGTGAGCGTGAGCAGCAGTGGCCTCATCTACGCAGTCATCGTCGGGGCCTGGGCCGCCTATTTGGTGCCGATGTGGCTCCGTAGGCAGGACGAGCTCAATGAGGCCCGTCCGACGGAACGCTTCAGCACCGCCATCCGGCTGCTGTCCGGACGGGCGGGCATGGAGCGCCGTTACGCCAAGGGGCTTGAGGACCGAGAGCGCCCGGGGACCCCGGATGGCCAGGCGGTACCCACCGCCCAGGACGCGGACGCCCCCGACGCCGGGGGCCGCTCCGGCGACCCGGAGCGCTTCTCCGCCGACCCGGAAGCCGTCACCGACGCGGTCGACGTCCGGGCCTTCGCCGAGCCCGTGACCTTGCTCGCGCCCGCCCCCGGTGATCCGGACGGGCCGCCGGCGGGCGACGGGGCCGCGGCCCCGGCCGCTCCGGCCGCCTCGACCGGTCTCAGCGCGCTGGAGCGCGGGCGCCGCGCGCGGGTGCTTGCGCGCCGTCGCCGCACCACCGTGATCCTCTTCGTCACCTTCACCCTCGGTGCGATCGTCGCGGCGGTCGGCGGTCTCGCCTTCCTATGGGCCCCGGCCCTTCCGGCCATACTGCTCAGCGCGTACATCGCGTATCTGCGCGCCCAGGAGCGCCGCCGCTTCGCCTTCACCATGGACCAGCGCCGCGCCGAGCAGGCCGCGCAGCGGCTGCGGGAGCGCCGCCCGCGCAGCCATCCGCCCGCCGACGGCCCCGCGGCTGCCGACGGCCCCGCCGACCCGTCCGCCCCCGCCGAGGCCGAGTCCGCCGCCCCGTCCGCCTCCCCGCACGCGGCCGGGCGCCGCGCCCTGGTCGAACAGACCGACCACGCGGAGTGGGTGGACCAGGAGCGCGAGCGCGAGCGCGGCCCGGCCGCCGGGGACGGCTGGGAGCCGGTGCCGGTCCCGCTGCCGACGTACGTCACGGCGCCCGTCGCCCCCCGCGCGACCGGCAACGTCGACCTGGCCGCCCCCGACGCCTGGAGCTCCGCCCGCTCCAGCACCGTCGACCCCGCCCCGGCCCACGACCCGGCGCCGCCCGCCGAGCCCGACGCCGGACAGGGCCCCACGGCCCCGTCCCGCGCCCCCCGGGAGCGCGGCCGCACCCCCCTCTTCGACCAGTACGCGGACGAGGACCGGCCCCGCGCCGCCAACGAGTGACGCGCACTCCATTGACCAGCGGGGAACGGATTTCCAAGCACCCCGCAGGGGATGCTAGAGTTTCACTCGTTGCAAGGGCCTGTGGCGCAGACTGGTAGCGCACCTCGTTCGCATCGAGGGGGTCAGGGGTTCAAATCCCCTCAGGTCCACCGCAGCTCAAAGCCCCCGCCAGGGAAACCCGGCGGGGGTTTCGCTTGTGCTGGATTAGCCTGCGGGCATGCTCACCTCAGCTCTTGCCTTCGCGGGCGTTGCCGCGCTCATCAATGTCACTCCGGGGCTGGACACCCTGCTCGTGCTGCGCACGTCGGTGTCCCATGGGCGGAACGCCGGGCTGGCCGCCTCGCTCGGGATACTCACCGGCTGTCTGGTGTGGGGGTTCGCGACGGCGGTCGGGCTCACCGCGCTGCTCACGGCTTCGCGTGTGGCGTACGACACGCTGCGGGTCGCGGGGGCGGCGTATCTGGTGTGGCTGGGGGCGTCGGCGCTGTGGCGGTCGCGGCGGGCGGCGGAGGCTGAGGCGGCCGGTCCGGGACCGGTGGGCGGCTCGGCGCCGCGCGGGCGGTGGGCGGCGTTCCGTGCGGGGGTGGGCACCAATCTGCTCAACCCCAAGGCGGGGGTCTTCTACATGAGCCTGATTCCCCAGTTCACCCCGGACGGCGCCTCGGTGTTCACCGCGACCCTGGTGTTCACCGCGATCGACATCGTCGAGCTGGCGCTCTGGTACTGGGTGGTCTCCGGTGCCGCGTCCGCGCTGAGCGAGCGGATCCGGCGGCCGGCGTTCCGGCGTCGGATGGAGCAGGTGAGCGGGGTGGCCTTCTTCGGCTTCGCGGCGAATCTCCTCGCGGAGGACGGGCGCAAGACGGCGTGACGCGGCGTCCGTGGCGTTGCCCTGACGGAGCGTCCGATGTCAGGGAATCGTGCTGACACCGTTCTTGTTGTGTGCGGGCCGTGAGACCGGTGGTGGCCCCGGCGAGGGGCACGGGCATAGTGGGTGCGTCCTGCATGGGACATGGCGCGAAAGCGCCGCCGCATGCATTCCACACCGCACAACAACAGCACCACAGGGGGATAAGGCGCCATGCCACTCATACGCCGTTCCACCGCGGCGGCCGCCGCGGTGACCGCGCTGCTCGTGGTCACCGCCTCGGCCTGCGGGTCGAGTGAGGACAAGGCCAGTTCCGAGTCGACGTCGCCGACCGCGGCCGGCCAGCAGGGCGACAACGGGCTCAAGCTGCCGGAGGGCGTTCCGACGAGTCTGGACGACCTGAAGAAGTGGAAGGAGGGCGGGTGGAAGAACTGGGACAAATGGGCACGCGATGCGTCCGATTTCGCCAATCCCGTCATCAAGAACTTCTGGCAGCCGTCCCGGATGTCCAAGGCGAAGGACTCGCCCAACACGCTCTCCACGCAGAGCGCGGGCGAGAGCCAGGCCGCGACCGACCCGGAGCCGCCCGCCGTACCGGCCAAGCAGGTCTCGCGGCCGTACCACCAGAACATGGCGCCGGTCGGGAAGGTGTTCTTCGACAGCCCCGAGGGGCCGATGGTCTGCTCGGGCACCGTCGTCGAGGACCCGGCGCATCCGGGGAAGTCGAACCTGGTGTGGACCGCCGGCCACTGTGTGCACTCCGGCAAGAAGGGCGGCTGGATGCGCAACATCGTGTTCGTGCCGTCGTACAACGACGACGGGCTGCCCGCCGCCGAGGCGGAGACCGCGGCCCAGCGTGAGGTCACCCCGTACGGCGTGTGGTGGGCGGACTGGTCGCAGACCTCGTCCCAGTGGATCGACACGGGCGGCAAGACCGGCAACGTGGGCTCCGCGTACGACTTCGCGGTGCTGCACGTGAAGCCGGAGAACAGCGGCGGCAAGTCGCTTCAGGAGACGGTCGGGGCCGCCGTGCCGGTGTGGTTCGGGGCGCCGTCGGCGAACAAGGTCAGCTCGATCGGGGCGTACGGCTACCCGGCCGCACCGCCGTACGACGGCGCGAAGATGTTCAACTGCACCAGCAGGCCGGGCAGGTTGTCGTTCGCGCCGACCACGCCGACCATGTACCGCATCGGCTGCTCGATGACCGGCGGCACCTCCGGCGGCGGCTGGTTCGTCAACCGCGGGGGCAAGACGGTTCTGGTGTCCAACAGCTCGATCAGTTCGAACGAGCACACCTGGCTCGCCGGTCCGCATCTGGGGGCCGACGCGAAGGGCGTGTTCGACGCGATGAGCAAGAAGTTCGCAGCCAAGGGATGAAGCGGCCGACACAGGAGGGAACCCGCTCCGGAAACGGGGCGGGTTCCGCCGTACGGGCCGCCGTACAGCCGCATCACATCGCCGCGTTCGGCCTGACGCTGAGCGGCGCGGCCTTCTGCGAGCGGCTGCTCGGCGGGCGCGCCTACGCCCTGTGCGACGAGCCGCCCCACCTCGGCGACCTCACCACCGCGGCCCTGTGTCTGGTGCTGGCGGCCGCGGTGACGGCCGTGGTGGGTGCCTGGGTGACGCAGGAGAAGGCGCCGGGCCACCGCGCGGTCCCCTGGGCCTTCCTCGCCGTGATCGCCGCCCTGATCGTGACGGCGGACGGGATCGACGCCCACGGGGAGCGCGAAGCGGCCGCGATCGCCGCCCAGGAGGGCCCGGACGGCGACGGGGGGTGTGAGGAGGCGGCGACGATCTACGTCGCGACGCCCGGCTGGTTCTTCTGGTGAACGGCGGCGTCGTCCGGGAGCGCCAGCGGCTTGCCGAAGCAGCGGCTCAGCTCGTCGAAGCGGTACAGCCCGAACTTCTTCACCGGCGCATAGCCCGACGAGGTGTACAGCGCGATCGCCTCGGGCTGCTTGACGCCGGTCTCCAGCACCATACGGGTTCGCCCCGCCGCCCGGGCGCTGTCCTCCAGCGCCGCGAGGATCAGGCGGGCCAGGCCGCGTCCGCGCGCCTCCCGTATGACGAACATCCGCTTCAGCTCGGCGTCCCCGTCCTCGTACCCCTCGTCGTTCCGGTCCTGGCTGCGCCAGCCGCCGGTCGCCACCGGGCGGCCGTCCGGGTCGTACGCGATGAGGTAGAGGCCGTGGGGCGGGTCGAACTGGGTCGCGTCCAGGGGGGTCATGTCCCCCTCTTCGTCGTATCGCTCGGCGTACTCCGCCTGCACCTCGTCGTTGAGCCGCACCGCGTCGGGGTGGTCAAAGCGAACTGCTCGGATATTCATGCGCAGGATCGTACTTCTATGCGACGGGGGCGGCATCGGAATTTCCATGTCGTATCGTGCCGTAGTGCTCTCCGTGACGACCGTAAATGTGAACGGGCTGCGTGCCGCCGCCAAGAAGGGCTTCGTGCCCTGGCTGGACGGTACCGCGGCCGATGTGGTGTGCCTCCAGGAGGTGCGCGCCGAGCCGCGCGAACTGCCCGAGGCCGTGCGCGAGCCGGACGGCTGGCACGTGGTGCACGCCCCGGCGGCGGCCAAGGGCCGGGCGGGGGTGTCGGTGTACGCGCGGCGCGAGCTGGAGGCCGTACGAGTCGGCTTCGGCTCCTCCGAATTCGACGACAGCGGCCGCTATGTGGAGGTCGATCTGCCGGGCGTGACGGTCGGCAGCCTGTATCTGCCCTCCGGTGAGGTCGGCACCGAGCGGCAGGACGAGAAGGAGCGCTTCATGGCGGAATTCCTTCCGTATCTCAAGGAGCTGCGCGAGCGGGCGGCGGCCGACGGGCGCGAGGCGCTGGTGTGCGGCGACTGGAACATCGCCCACCAGGAGGCCGACCTGAAGAACTGGAAGGCCAACCGGAAGAAGTCCGGATTTTTGCCGGAGGAGCGCGCGTGGCTGTCGCGTGTCTTCGAGGAGGCGGGTTACGTGGACGTGGTGCGCGCGCTGCACCCCGAGGTCGACGGCCCGTACTCGTGGTGGTCGTACCGGGGAAGGGCGTTCGACAACGACGCGGGCTGGCGGATCGACCTAGTTTGCACAACGCCGGGTCTCGCTGCCCGTGCCGTGAAGGCGTACGTGGAGCGGCCCGCTACATACGAAGAACGCTGGTCGGATCATGCTCCGGTGACGGTCGTCTTCAACCGCTAGACGCACCTGTGTGACTTGGGGCACATATAGGGCCCCTGGTTGAAGCCAGGGGCGCAGTCCTTGTTGTTCACCAGCGGATAGGTTCCGCATCCCGCCGACGCATACCGGGCAGGGGCGTTTCGCCGGACTGGCCGCTCGATGCTGACGGACCAGGAGAACGCCGACGACGGGTCGGCCCCTTCAGCAGTGAGCCTCAGCCTGGGCCAGGGCGTCCCGGTGCTCCTTCGTCCATGGTGCCCTCTGTTGGTCGGCGGGCGCAGGCAAGGGAAGGCCCCGCCCTGCGCTACGGGAGTGCGCGTGGGCGGGGCCGTCCGCTCCGGCTAGGCCGTGCGGTGGCTCAGTTGGCTTCGATGCAGGGCATGCACGTCACCACGTCTGCCCAGGGGAACACCCCCTTACGGCCGTCCTTGACGGGAACGGCCTTGCCGCATCGAGGCTCCATCGGATCTTTGTTGATCATGTGAACGGTCCGCAGGTCCCCGCTGACCTTCCCAGGGAACCAGCTCGGTTGAGGGGGACTTCACTCTTCCCCACCTAGAAGGCTGCTGAAGATCCGCGTCGGATCTGCCGAGTGACGCAGACGGCGCCGGAAGTACGTCAGCAGCGACGCATCGAACGCGGTGTCGTACAGCCCGAGCCCGC
>NZ_JAIWIH010000047.1:0-48430 GCF_052851135.1 Streptomyces sp. BRA346
CACACCTCGCACGTCGAGCTGATCGAAGAAGAGCTGGCCCGGGTGCTGGCGGAGGTCCGTCCGCAGACCAGCGAGGTGCCGTTCTTCTCGACGGTGGCCCATGAGTGGCTGGACACGACGGAGTTGGACGCCGGGTACTGGTACCGGAACCTGCGGCAGACCGTGCGTTTCCAGTCCGCCGTCGAGACGCTGGCCGAGCAGGAGTACGGGGCGTTCGTCGAGGTCAGCGCGCACCCGGTGCTGACCGTGAGCGTGCAGGAGGTGCTGGAGGGCGCCGCGCGCACGGCCACCCCGGTGGTGGCGGGCACGCTGCGCCGGGACGACGGTGGCCTCGACCGCTTCCTGATGTCGCTGGCCGAGCTGTGGGTCCGGGGCGTGGACGTCGACTGGACGCGGGTCTTCGCGGACACGGGCGCCTCCCGGGTGGACCTGCCCACGTACGCCTTCCAGCGCCGCCGCTACTGGCTGACGTTCGACGCCGCCGCCACCGGGGACATGGCCTCGGCGGGCCTGCTCCCGGCCGAACACCCCCTCCTGGGCGCGGCGGTGGAGCTGCCGGACACGGACGGCATCGTGTTCACCGGTCGGCTGGCCGCGCAGGGACACTCCTGGCTCGCCGCGGCGGAGGGGCACACCGCCGCGCTGCTGCCCGGAACGGCCTTCGTGGAGCTGGCCGTACGGGCCGGGGACGAGGTCGGGTGCGAGATGCTGGAGGAGCTGACCCTCCGTACCCCGCTGGTGCTGCCCGCCCGGGGCGGCGTGCAGCTCAGGGTGAGCGTGGCGGAGCCGGACGCGGCGGGCCGCCGTGCCCTCGGCGTCCACGCACGGCCCGAGGACGAGGCGTCCGACGCCCCGTGGACCTGCCACGCCACGGGTGTGCTGGCCACCGGCGACGGTACGGCGGCGGACTGGGACCTGGTGGCCTGGCCGCCCGCGGGGGCGGTCGCGGTGGACACCGACGCGCTGGACGGCCTGTGGAAGGGCGCCGACGGCGTGGTGTTCGCCGAAGTGGGCCTGGCGGAGGAGCAACAGGCGGAGGCGGCTCGCTACGGCCTGCACCCGGCGCTGCTCGACGCCGCCCTGGACGCGGCGCGTCACGTCATGGGCACCGGCGAGGACGGCACCGGGCCGCTGTGGCTCCCGTCGTCCTGGCGCAGGGTCGCGCTGCACGCGTCCGGCGCCTCGGCGCTGCGGGTGCGGATCAGCGGTGGCGGGGAGCCGGACACGTTCTCGGTGGCGCTGGCCGACGCGACCGGCGCGGCCGTGGCATCGGTGGCCGAACTCGCCCTGACCCGGCTGGACCCCGAGGCACTGCCCGGCGGCTCCGAGGCACTGCCCGGTGGCACCGGGACGCTGCCCGCAGGCCAGGAAGCTGGCCACGAGGGCGTCCGTACGGTGACGCGGGGCCGCCCGGCCCGGCGGACCGCCGCCGCGGCGCCCGGTGCCACGGACGAACCGGCGCTGGTGCGACGGCTGGCCGGGCTCGGGCACGCCGAGCAGATCGGGGTGCTCTCCGACCTGGTGCGCGCCGAGACGGCCGCGGTCCTCGGACACGCCGAGCCCGGGACCGTGGACCTGCACCGCGGCTTCTTCGAGCAGGGGTTCAACTCGCTGATGTCGGTGGACCTGCGCAACCGGCTCAGCGCGGCGACCGGGCTGCGGCTGCCGACCGCGTTCCTCTTCGAGCACACCAAGCCGACGGCCGCGGTCACCCATCTCCAGCGGGAGCTGAGCCGACCGGGCGGGTCGGAGGCGTCCGGGGCCGGTGGCATCGAGGCGATGTTCCGGCAGGCGTACGCCACCGGGAAGTTCACCGCGGGCAACGACCTGATCATGGCGGCCTCGAACTTCCGGGACGCCTTCGAAGCCGCCTCGGCGGCCGCGCACCTGCCCGAGCCGGTCCGGATGGCCGTGGGAGAGGCGCGGCCGGGGCTGTTCTGCCTCCCGGCCGTGGTGGCGACGGCGGGCCCGCAGCAGTACACGCGCTTCGCGGAACACTTCCGGGGCCACCGGGACGTGACGGTGCTGCCCCAGCCGGGTTTCCTGCACGGCGAGAGAGTCCCGGCCGACATGCACGCCCTGGCCGAGCTGCACGCCCAGTCGCTGCGGCGCGCCGCCGGTGACGAGCCGTTCGTGCTCCTGGGGCACTCGGCGGGCGGGCACATCGCGCACGCCGTCACCGAGCACCTGGAGAGCCTCGGCACCCCGCCCGCCGCCCTGGCGTTGCTGGACGTGCCCTGGCCGGAGGACGACGAGACCAACCTGGAGGTCGCGGTGTCGGCGCTGGGCGTGGTCTTCGACCGCGAGGAGAAATTGGGCGGCGGCATCATGAACGACACCCGGCTGACGGCCATGGGCGGCTATCACCGCATTCTGGGCCAGTGGCAGCCCGAGCCCATCAAAACCCCCACGCTGCTGGTGCGCGCCACCGAGCCGGTACCGGCTCCCTCCGGCGCCCCGGAAGACGCTCGCATGCTCAATGTCGAGTGGAAATTGAGTCATACGGCACGGGAAGTGCCGGGCGACCACTTCACCATTGTGGAACAGCACGCGGAGAACACTGCGAGCGTTGTCGAGAAGTGGCTCGAAGAAATAGGCTGAGCCGACGAATAAGAACTGGAGTCACACCTTTGAAGAAGCACATAGCGTTCTTCGTCGCTCCCTATCAGGGACATGTGAATCCCCTTCTCCCGATGGTTGCCGACCTGGTCGGCAGGGGGCATCGGATCACCTGTGTCACGGCGCCGCAATTCGTCGAGCCGCTGGTGGCGGCCGGTGCCCGGGCCGTGGAGTACGCCTCGGTCTGGCCCGCGAACCGGAGCGTTCCGGCCGATATGACGGCCGAGGAGATGGCGAAGGGGCCGCTTCAGATCCTCCGCGAGAACATCGCGGCCGCGAACGCCGCGGAGCGGGAACTCGCCGCCGATCTGCCCGATCTGGTGGTGTACGACACGCTGCTGAACTTCGCCGGGCGGGCGCTCGCCGAGAAATGGCGGCGGCGGGCCGCGCAGTTCATTCCGCTGCTCGCCTCGAACGAGCACTTCTCGGTCCTCCAGGCGGTGGCGAACGAATTCCCGCCGGTCGACCCGCAGCATCCGGCGCTGCTGGAATTCGGTGCGCAACTGGGGGAGTTCCGGGCCGGTCACGGGCTGTCCGCGCCCGGTCCCGAGGATTTCCTCGCCGCGTCCGAAGGGCTCAATCTGGTGTGCGTGGGCCGGGATTTCCAGCCCGCCGCGGACACCTTCGACGACCGCTATGTGTTCGTCGGCCCGAGCCTGGCCGACCCGGCCGAGCGGGCCCCGTGGAGCCCGCCGGACAGCGGGGCGCCGGTGCTGCTGATCGCGCTGGGCACGCTGTTCAACGAGCGCCCGGACTTCTACCGGGCGTGCCGTGAGGCGTTCGCGGACGAGCCCTGGCACGTGGTGATGGCGGTCGGCGACCACGTCGACCCCGCGGACCTCGGCCCGCTGCCGCCCAACGTCGAGGTGCACCGGCGGGTGCCGCAGCTCGCGGTGCTGGAGCACGCCCGGGTCTTCGTGACCCACGGCGGCATCCGCAGCGCGATGGAGTCGCTGTCCGCCGGTACGCCCATGGTGGCCGTGGCGCAGTCCGTGGAGCTGGACTTCACCGCGCGTCGGATCGCCGAGCTGGGTCTCGGGGTGCGGATCGCCCGCCAGGAGGTCACCCCGGAGGCGCTGCGCGCCGCGGTGCGCAGCGCGGCCGAGGACCCGGAGATCCAGCGGCGGGTGGCCGCCATGTCGGAGAGCGTCCGCGCGGACGGCGGGGCGGCCCGCGCCGCCGACGCGATCGAGACGTACGCGGAGCGGGTCTGATATGGCGGCGGACTACTGGGCCGGGAAGACCGTCCTGGTCACCGGGGGACTGGGCTTCATCGGCTCGCACATGGTCGAGGAACTGGTGGGCCGGGGCGCGCACGTGCTGTGCGTGTACCGCACGGAGAAGCCGGAGGTGCTGGCCGAGCTTCCGGCCTCCCCGTCGCTGACGGCGCTGCGGATCGACGCCCTCGACTACGACGCGCTGCTGGCCGTCGCCGCCGCGGTGCCGCGCGTCGACGCGGTCGTCAACTGCGCCACGCTCGACGGCAATATGCAGTTCCTGCTCGAGGAATCGGGCCGGATGCTCGACGAGAACATGCGCATCGTCTCCAATGTGCTCAACCTGGCCCGCCACTGCCGCATTCCGGACGTGGTGCTGATCAGCTCGGCCGAGATCTACTCGTACGACGGCACGGAACCCATGCGCGAAGAGGACGACCACCGTCGCCACATGGAGTTCTCGCCGAATGGCTACCGGATGTCGAAGATGTTCACCGAGGTGCTGGCGGACCTGTACCGCAAGCAGTTCGGAATGAACATCTACACGCCGCGCCCCACCAATGTGTACGGCCCGCGTGACGATTTCGACACCACCACCAACCACGTCATCCCGAACATGCTGATGAAGCTGGCGGCCGGGCAGGACATCGAGATCTGGGGCGACGGCAGCCAGCTGCGCACCTTCATCCACGTACAGGACGTCGTCCGCGCGATCCTGTGCATGGTCCGGTCGGGCACCTGCGAAACCCTCAACCTCGGCACGTCCGAGTCGGTTTCCATCCGCGATCTGGCCTATCTGGTGGCCGAGGCGGCCGGACATACGAAGAACCGGGTCCGTTTCGATCCGGACAAGCCCGTGGGCGCGGCCAGGCGGGCACTCGATCTGGACAATTTCCACCGCGTTGTCGATTTCACGCCGCGCTCCCTGAAAGACGGCCTCCTCGACACCGTCCAGTGGTATCGGAAGAAAACGCAGAGGGTTCGATGAAGGTTTCCTTGCAGACATTCGGGACGCGCGGCGACGTCCATCCCTTCGTGGCGCTCGGGATCGGGCTGCGCAAGCGCGGGCACGACGTCACCGTGGCCACCGCCCTGGATTTCAAGGCCATGGTGGAGCAGGCCGGGCTGGAATTCCGTGAGATACCCGGCCGGACCACCGACCACTTCTCCAACCCGGCGGTCATCAAGTCGATCCGCAAGAGCTCGTCCTCGATCCGCACGGCGATGGCCATGGAGCGCCCCGGCAAGGACGAGTTCGTGGACGCCGTGGAGAAGATGCAGGAGGCCGCCGAGGGCGCCGACTTCACGCTGACCTCGCTCATCACCCGCGCCTGCGGCTTCGCCGGGCTCGACAGGCCGTGGGGCACGGTGTCCTGGTGGCCGATCACCGCCACCCGGGAGTTCCGCGCGTACAAGACCCCCGACCTGCCGCTCGGGCCGCTGTACACGAAGTTCACCCACGCCATGTCCGCCCAGATGGAGTGGGCGGCCTGGCACCGCCCCGCGGTCAACGGGTTCCGCGCCCGCCGCGGGCTGCCGCCCCTGAAGAAGTCGCCGATGGGCGGGCTCGGCACCGAGCAGCCCGTGCTGTATCCGTACAGCCCGAGCTTCCTGCCGCCGCCGAACGACTGGCCCGCCAACACCCATGTCACCGGCTACTGGATCTGGGAACGCCCCGAGGAGGAGCCCCCGGCCGACCTGGTGGACTTCCTCGACAGCGGCTCCACGCCCCTGCTGCTGGCCCTGGGCAGCGCCTGGCCGGTGTACGGCGAGCGGACCTTCCACCTGGTGCGCGACGCGGTACGGCACGCCGGGCGGCGGCTGATCGTGGTGGGCGGGCCCGAGGGGACCGGCTCCGACGAGGTGTTCCGGGTGCCGGAGGTGGATTACGGCTGGCTGTTCCCGAAGGTGGCCGCGGTCATCCACGGCGGCGCCTTCGGCACCACGGCCGACGCGCTGCGCGCCGGGGTGCCGCAGCTGACCGTGCCGTGCTGGGCCGACGGCCCGTACTGGGCGGACCGGCTGGCCGAACTCGGCGTGGCCGCGCCCCCGGTGCCGTTCCAGAAGATGACCGCCGCCCAGCTGCGGCAGGCCGTGCACACCGTGGTCAACGACCCCCGGCTCGCCGAACAGGCCGCCCGGACCGGCGAGCGCGTACGCCGCGACCGGGGCGTGGAGACGGCCTGCGACCTCATCGAATCCTGGGCCGACCAGGCCCGCTGACACCCGGACATCCCTCTCCCACACGGCCTTGGAGGCTGAACCACCCATGACCACATACGTCTGGGGCTACCTGCCGGAATACCACGACGAGCGCAAGGACATCCTCGACGCGGTCGACACCGTCTTCAGCTCGGGAAGCCTGGTGCTCGGCGCGAGCGTCAGCGGCTTCGAGTCGGAGTTCGCCGACTACCACGGTGTGCGCCACTGCACCGGCGTCGACAACGGCACCAACGCCGTCAAGCTCGCCCTGGAGGCGATGGGCGTCGGCCCCGGGGACGAGGTGATCACCGTCTCCAACACCGCCGCGCCCACCGTCGTGGCCATCCACGGCACCGGCGCCACCCCCGTCTTCGTGGACATCAGGCCCGAGGACTACCTGATGGACACCGACCAGGTGGCCGCCGCCATCACCCCGCGCACCAAGGCGCTGCTGCCGGTGCACCTGTACGGCCAGTGCGTGGACATGGCGCCGCTGGAGGCGCTGGCCGCCGAGCACGGGCTCGCCCTGGTGGAGGACTGCGCCCAGGCGCACGGCGCCCGCCACCACGGCCGGATCGCCGGCTCCATGGGCGACATCGCCGCGTTCTCCTTCTACCCGACCAAGGTGCTGGGCGCGTACGGCGACGGCGGCGCCGTCCTCACGGGCAGCGACGAGGCCGACGCGGCGCTGCGGCGGCTGCGCTACTACGGCATGGAGAAGAGGTACTACGTCGTCCGGATGCCCGGCCACAACAGCCGCCTGGACGAGGTGCAGGCCGAGATCCTGCGCCGCAAGCTCACCCGCCTCGACGGCTACATCGACGGGCGCCGCGCCGTGGCCCGCCGCTACGAGGAGGGCCTGGCCGACCTGACCGGGCCGGGCGGCCTCCAGCTGCCCGCCACCAGCCCCGGCAACGAGCACGTGTACTACGTGTACGTGGTGCGCCACCCGCAGCGCGACCGCATCATCGAGCGGCTCAAGAGCGCGTACGACATCTCCCTGAACATCAGCTACCCGTGGCCGGTGCACACCATGGCCGGGTTCGAACACCTCGGCTACGCCAAGGGGTCGCTGCCGGTCACCGAGGCGCTGGCCGAGGAGATCTTCTCGCTGCCCATGTACCCGTCCCTTCCCCCGGACCTCCAGAACACCGTGATCGGTGCTCTGCGCGACGTCCTGACCACGCTCTAGGAGGCACACGATGAAGGCACTGGTGTTGTCCGGAGGCATGGGGCTGCGGCTGCGGCCGTTCAGCCACTCCATGCCCAAACAGCTCATCCCGGTGGCCAACAAGCCGGTCCTGGTCCATGTGGTCGAGGGGCTGCGGGCCCTGGGGATCACCGAGGTCGGCGTGGTGGTCGGCGACCGGTCGGAGATGATCGAAGGCGTCCTCGGCGACGGCTCCGACCTCGACGTGAAGATCACCTACATCCCGCAGGACGCGCCGCACGGGCTCGCCCACTGCGTGGCCATCGCCCGCGACTTCCTCGGCGACGACGACTTCGTGATGTACCTGGGCGACCAGATGCTGCCCGACGGCGTCACCGAACTGGCCCGGGACTTCCGCACCGAACGCCCCGACGCCCAGGTCGTGGTGCACCAGGTGGCCGACCCGCGGGCCTTCGGGGTCGCCGAGGTGGCCGCGGACGGCCGGGTGGTGCGCCTGGTGGAGAAGCCCGAGTCGCCGGTCAGCGACCTGGCGGTGGTCGGCGTGTACTTCTTCACCCCCGCCATCCACGAGGCCGTCGCCGCCATCGGCGCCGGCGACCGCGGCGAGCTGGAGATCACCGACGCCATCCAGTGGCTGGTGTCCTCCGGCGCGGACGTCCGGGCCCGGGTCTACCGCGGCTTCTGGAAGGACGCCGGGCGGGTGGACGACGTCCTGGAGTGCAACCGGGAACTCCTCGACCGGCTCAAGCCGTCGGTGCGCGGCGAGGTCGACGACGCCAGCGAGCTGATCGGCGCGGTCGTGGTCGAGGAGGGCGCGCGGATCGTCCGCAGCCGCATCGTCGGACCCGCGGTCATCGGCGCCGGGGCCCTGGTCGAGGACAGCGACATCGGCCCGCACACCGCGATCGGCCGGGACTGCGTGCTGAGCGGGACCGGCGTCGGGTACACCATCGTCCAGGACGGCGCGACCGTGACGAACGTCGGCTCGGTGCACGCCTCGGTCATCGGCCGGGACGCCAGCGTCACCTCGGCCCCGGCCGACGGCCACCGGCTCGTCGTCGGCGACCACGCCCGGATCGAGGTGGCCGCGTGAGGATCCTGGTGACCGGGGGCGCCGGATTCATCGGCTCGGCCTATGTCCGCACCCTCCTCGACGGCGGCTACGCCGGGTACGAGGACGCCTCGGTGACGGTGCTGGACAAGCTCACCTACGCGGGCAACCGCACCAACCTGCCCGCACACCACGACCGGCTGGACTTCGTCCGGGGCGACATCTGCGACGCGGGGCTGCTGCGCGAGCTGCTGCCCGGCCACGACGCGGTGGTGAACTTCGCCGCCGAATCACACGTGGACCGCTCCATCGAGGACCCGTCGGCGTTCGTGCGCACCAATGTGC
Organism: Streptomyces sp. BRA346; assembly: GCF_052851135.1. Lineage (NCBI taxonomy): Bacteria > Bacillati > Actinomycetota > Actinomycetes > Kitasatosporales > Streptomycetaceae > Streptomyces > Streptomyces sp. BRA346. The sequence continues at coordinate 8,606 of NZ_JAIWIH010000047.1, forward strand.
TCGGCACCCAGACCCTGCTGGAGGGCTGCCTGCTGAGCGGCGTGGAGCGGGTCGTGCACATCTCCACCGACGAGGTGTACGGCTCGATCGAGCGCGGCGCGTGGACCGAGGAGTGGCCGCTCGCGCCCAACTCCCCGTACGCCGCGTCCAAGGCGTCCGGCGACCTCATCGCCCGCTCGTACTGGCGCACCCACGGGCTGGACGTGTCCATCACCCGCTGCTCCAACAACTACGGGCCCCACCAGCACCCGGAGAAGCTGATCCCGCTGTTCGTCACCAGCCTGCTCAGCGGCGACACGGTGCCGCTGTACGGCGACGGCTCCAACGTCCGCGAATGGGTCCACGTCCAGGACCACTGCGCGGGCATCCAGCTGGTTCTGAGCGGAGGCAGAGCCGGCGAGATCTACCACATCGGTGGCGGGAACGAGCGGACCAACCGCCAGATCACCGACGCGCTGCTGGAGCTGTGCGGCGCGTCCGGGGACCGGGTGCGCCAGGTGGCCGACCGCAAGGGCCACGACCTGCGCTACGCGCTGGACGACGGCAAGATACGGGCCGAGCTGGGCTACGCTCCGGCCGTGGACTTCGACCGGGGCCTGGCCGACGTCGTCGCCTGGTACGGGGACAACCCGGCCTGGTGGAAGCCGCTCAAGGAGCGCGCGGGAGCGGCCGTATGACCGCGGCCACCGCGCCGCGCACCGCGGACCTGCGCCCCGGCGAGGACCCGGAGCTGCCCGCCCGGCTGGCCCGCTCCGCCCGGGAGCGGGACGGGACGCTGCTGCCCACCGCGGAGTTCGACACCTGGCTGGAGGGGCGCCGCCGGGCGCACCCCTTCCGGGTGGAGCAGGTGCCGTTCGCCGAGGCGGACGGCTGGGCCTTCGACCCGGCCACCGGCAACCTGGGACACCGCAGCGGGCGGTTCTTCACCGTCGAGGGGCTGGACGTGCGCCGGGGCGACGGTCCGGTACGGCAGTGGCAGCAGCCCATCATCCGTCAGCCGGAGATCGGTGTCCTCGGCATCCTGGTCAAGGACATCGGCGGGGTGCCGCACTTCCTGATGCAGGCCAAGATGGAGCCCGGCAACCCCGATCTGCTCCAGCTCTCGCCCACCGTGCAGGCCACCCGCAGCAACTACACCCGGGTCCACCAGGGTGCGCCGGTGCGCTACCTGGAGTACTTCGCCGGGGCGCGGCGCGGACGGGTCGTCGCCGATGTGCTCCAGTCCGAGCACGGCTCGTGGTTCTACCGCAAGAGCAACCGCAACATGGTGGTGGAGACCGACGAGGACGTCCCCGCGGAGGACGACTTCTGCTGGCTCACGCTCGGGCAGATCCATGAGCTGCTGGCGCGGGACAACGTGGTCAACATGGACGCGCGCACGGTGCTGTCGTGCCTGACGCCCTTCCTGCCCGGCGCGCGCGAGGACGGCGGGGGACTGGCGCACACGCCGACCCCCGAGCTGCTGAGCTGGTTCACCGGGCAGCGCAGCGAACGGGAGATCGAGGTGTCCCGGATGCCGCTGGCCGAGGTGGCGGACTGGCGGCGGGACGGCGAGGAGATCGCCCGGCCGGACCGCCGGTACTTCCAGGTGGTGACGGTGTCGGTGCGGGCCGGGAGCCGGGAGGTGGGCGGCTGGTGCCAGCCGCTGTTCGCGCCCCGCGGCCCGGGCGTGGTGGCCTTCGTGGTCCGCGACATCGGCGGGGTGCGGCACGTGCTGATGCGGGCGCGGCCGGAGCCGGGTTTCCGCGACGCCGTGGAGCTGGGCCCGACCGTGCAGTGCACCCCGGACAACTACCCGCCGGACGGCGACCAGCCGGACCCGCGGCCGCCGCTGCTGGACGAGGTGCTGTCGGCCGCACCGTCCCGGATCCTGTACGACGCCGTGCACTCGGAGGAGGGGGGACGCTTCCTGAACGCGGTCAGCCGCCATCTGATCGTGGCAGCGGACGAGAGGTTCCCCCTCCAACCGCCCCCGGACTGCGCCTGGTTCACCGTGGAGCAGCTGTCCGGTCTCGTACGGCACGGGCACTTCGTGAGCGTGCAGGCCCGCACCCTGCTGGCCTGCCTGAACACGCTGTGCTGAGCGCGGTGTGCGGGTGTCCGGACGCGGTCGCGTCCGGACACCGCGCCGGATCACGTCAGATGCGGGTCGTCGGGGTGCAGCGTGCCGTCGGTCTCGGTGTAGCGCTCCCCGGTGCGCGGGCAGACGAAGTGGCCGTCCCCGGCGTCCTCCAGGGGCGCTCCGGCCCGTCCCACCCACTTCACCCGGCGGGCGGGGACACCGGCGACCAGGGCGAAGTCGGGGACGTCGCGGGTGACGACCGAGCCCGCGGCGACCATGGCCCAGCGGCCTATGGTCACCGGCGCCACGCACACGGCCCGGGCGCCGATGGACGCGCCGCGGCGGACGGTGACCCCGACCGGGGTCCAGTCGTCGGCGTCCTTCGGCTTGCCCTCGGGGGTGATGGCGCGGGGGTAGGAGTCGTTGGTGAGGACGGCGGCGGGGCCGATGAAGACCCCGTCCGCCACCCGGGCCGGTTCGTAGACCAGGGCGTGGTTCTGCACCTTGCAGCCGTCGCCGAGGGAGGCGCCCGGGCCGATGTACACGCCGCGGCCGATGGAGCAGTCGCCGCCCACCGAGGCGCCCTCGCGGATATGCGTCAGGCCCCACACCGTTGTGCTCTCACCCACGTCGGCGTTCTTGTGCACGTCCGCGGTCGGATCGATATGCGCAACCACTGCTTCTCCTCACCGGAAAACTGCCGAGTCCGTCCGAAAGGGCAGGAGGCGATGGTAACTTGACACTCTGTCGGGGTACGATTTAGCTGGTACTCGACCAGTACTGAACTGGGGTACTGAAAGCGCCGGACCGCGTCCGGCCAACGGGGTGTAGCAGCAGTATCGAAACGGGGTTCCTCGACCGGCCGACCGGTCTTTCGCATGCGACGAATCCAGCGGATTCCTGGCGCGTGCTGCCGCCGCATGCCTCCTTTTGTCCAAAAGCACGGTCCATGTAACGCGCGTGGTGAGCAAGAAGGGAAGCCGGAATGCGAGTAGACGGTGTCTACATCAGCTCGGTCGGTGTGTATCTTCCGGAATGGGTGAGCGTTGACGACGCCGAGGGGATCGGCGACGAGCAGCGGGCGGAGTTCAAGGCCGGCGGGCTGACCGGCACCCATGTCGCGGGGGACACCCCGGCCGTGGACATGGCCGTCGCCGCAGCTCGCAGCGCCATCGAGCGGTCCACCGCGACCACCGAGACCCTCGACGGGCACATTCACGGCAGCGTCTACTACCAGGTTCCCGAAGGCGCCTACGCCCCCGGATACATCCTGCGCGAGCTGGGCACCGGAAACATCGCGTCCTTCGACATCCAGCAGGGTTGCAACGGCATGCTGGGTGCACTCCAGGTGGCCATCGGCCAGCTGACCGGTGCCGCGAAGAGCGAGCATGTCCTCATCACCACCGCGTCGAACTTCAGCAGTCCGCAGTTCAACCGGTGGAAGGATTTCGGGACCAACTCCATCTACTCCGACGGGGCCGCCGCCGCGGTCGTCAACGGCACCGGTGGATTCGCCCAGGTCCGGTCCCTGAACTCCGGTACGCTGCATGAGCTGGAGGCATGGCACCGGGGTCAGGAGTCCCTTCTCCCGCCCCGCGGCGGCGAAACGAATCACTTCAACCTGGGCGAGCGCTCCCAGTATTTCGTCGACAATGTGATGGAGCTGCCGCGGCTCTTCGAGAGCTTTTTCAAGTTCGACCTGGGCATCATCAACGACTCCCTGGTCGACGCGGGTCTGACGGCCTCCGACATCACCAAAGTGGTCACCATCAACGTGGACAACCGCATGATCGAGCAGGCGCTCATGCGGCCCCTCGGCATCCCCTCCGACCGGCTGTGCGCCGAGTACGGGGCGAAGGTCGGCCACTCGGGCGGCGCCGACATGTTCATCACCCTCGAACACCTGGCGCGCACCGGCGGTCTGGAGCCGGGTGACAACGTCCTGCTGACCTCCCAGGGCCCGGGGTGGATCTGCTCCTCCGCCGTGCTGACCGTCGTCGAGCAGCCCTCGTGGAGCGACGCCCAGTGACACGCGACCGGGACGACGTCTTCGCCACCGTCAAGGACATCGTGATCACCGAGGCCAGGGCCGCCGTCGAGCCGTCCGCCGTGCCCGACGACGAACCCCTGGCGGGCCCCCTGCTGAACGTCAGCTCCATGGCGCTGCTGGGCATCCTCACCCGGATCGAGGACGAGTTCGGCTCCGCCGTCCCCGACGACCTGTTCGCCGGGCGCAGCCTCAAGACCGTGCGCGACCTCGTGGAGCTGGTGTCCCTCCCCGCCGAGGAGGCCCCGAAGTGAGCGCCGGAGCGGACACCGCCGACACGGTCCGGGCCGACCTGCTGGACTGCCTCCAGGTCAACCTCGCCCTGCTCGCCGACCGGCACCACGGCCCCGGCACCCATCTGCGCCTCGGCGCCCGGCTGCGGTTCGCGCCGCGCCCCGGGCCGGGCGGTCTGCCCACCGTCGAGCCGACGCTGGACGACCATCTCGCCGATGCCGCGGAGCTGCTGGGCCTGACCGTCACCACCCGCTTCAGCGGCGTGGACCGCCCGGTCATCACCGCCGGCGGGCCCGTCTACGTGGTGGCCGACGCCCACTACCTGCCGTGGGTGCCCTACTTCGGACACCAGCACGTCGAGCACAGCTTCCTGGTGGAGCCGGGCGCGGACGGCGACACGGTCCGGGTGACCGACGGCTACCACAACGACACCCAGTGGGGGAAGGCCAGGCCCGGGACGCACACCTACGGCCGCGACGAACTGGCCGCGATCCTCGCCGCGGATCCGCAGGGCGTCGAGCTGCTGCACCTCGCCCCGCGCCCGCTCGGCCCCGCGCCCCGCCCGGCCGCCGACCTCGACGCCGACCGCGCGGCGCAGTACCTGCGTGCCTACGCCGAACACCCCGACCGCACCGCAGCGCTGGAGCGGTTCACTCTGGAGACGTGGCTGCTGGCCCGCGCCCGCAAGCTGCACGCCCAGTACGCCGCGGGCGGGCCCGAGGCCGCGGTCGACCCGGCCGCCGCCGAGCACCTGGCCCGCTGGGACGGCGTCGTGGAGCACGCGTACCTCACCTTCCGGCGGGTCGCGCGCGGCCGCGCCGAACCCCCCGAGCTGCTCGCCCGAGCCGCCGAGGTGCTGCGCGCCGACGCGACCGCGCTGACCGGCGGCGGACCGGCCGCCGAGCCAGGTGGCGCCGCCGCCGGGAACGACGAGCTGCGCCCCACCGTGCGCGCGGTCGTCGCCTCCGTCCTCGCCCTCGACGAACACCTCGTGCCCGACACCGAACTGACGGGCCTCGCGGAGTTCAGCAGCCTGCGCATGGTCGAGATCGTGGAGGGCCTGGAGGCCGCGTTCGCCGTGGAGTTCGGGCCGGACGACCTCGTACCGGAGAAGCTGCACCGCATCGACGACCTGTGCGGCCTGGTGCACCGCGCCCTCGCCGACCGCTGACCGGTCCCCGCGACCGACGCCGAAGACCTCAGAAAGGTGGCCCACGCCGTGGACGCCCGCTTCACCGAACTGCTCACGCCCTACCTCCCCTACCTGGGGGACCGTGAACTGACGGCCGACACCCCGCTGCGCGAGTACGGCCTGGACTCGATGCAGGCCATCGAGCTGATGCTGTCCGTGGAGGACACCTACGGGGTGGAACTGCCGGACGAGCAGCTGACCGAGGAGACCTTCAGCACCGCGGGCAAGCTGTGGGACGCGCTGTCCGGCCAGCTCGGCGGCCAGGGCTCCGACACCGCCCCGGCGGCGGACGCCGTATGAGCGGCGCCACCGGGCAGGGTCCCCGTACGGACCTCCTCCCGGCCGTCGAACAGGTCCGCGCCCTGGCCGCGAAGCACGCCGAGGAGACCGACGAGGCCGCGCGGTTCCCGGTCGCCGTGCTGGACGAACTGCGCGCCACCGGACTGCTCGGGCTGCTGGTGCCCACCGAGTACGGCGGGCTCGGCGGCGGCCTGGACGAGCTGCTGGACATCACCATGGAGCTCGGCCGGGCCGATATGTCGGTCGCGATGATCTTCTCGATGCACTGCCAGCAGGTGGCGGGCGTCGTACACCACGCCGGACCCCGGCTCGCGGGCGAACTGCTGCCGCTGGTCGCCGCCGGGCGGATGTATCTGGCCTCGGTGACCACGGAGGCGGGCAAGGGCGGCCATCTGCTGACCGCCACCGCCGGACTCACCGCCGAGGACGACGGACTGGACATCGACCGGTTCGCGCCGATCGTCACCGGTGGCGAGCACGCCGACGGCTTCCTCATCACCATGCGCAGCCCCGAGGCCCGCTCCGCGGGCGACGTCTCGCTCGTGTACGCCCACCGCGACCAGCTCACCATCACCCCCTCGGGCGACTGGAACCCGCTGGGCATGCGGGCCAGCCACAGCACCGCGCTCCGGCTCACCGGCCGCATCCCCGAGCACCAAGTCGTCGGCGAGCACGGGCAGTTCCGCACGGTCGTGCTCAACACCTTCGGCCCGCTGGCCCATCTGGGCTGGGCGGCCAGCTGGCTGGGCACCGCGAGCGGCGCCCTGTCCCGGGTGCTGCGGCTGCTGCGCAGCCCCGACGGCCGCAAGGGCGCCAACCTCGACTCCGAGCTGCTGATGACCCGGCTCTCGCGGGCCCGGCAGCGGCTGGAGACCGTGCACGCCCTGATGCGGCACACCGCCGAGGTCGTCACCCGGGTGCGTGCCGAGGGCGACGACCTGTCCCGGCCCCGCTACCAGATGCTGATCAACAGCCTCAAGATCACCGCATCGGAGGAGTGCCACCGGGCGGTGGAGGACCTGATCGACGCCGTCGGCCTGCGCCACGGCTACCTCAAGGGCTCGCCCACCGGCCTCGAACGGGCCCTGCGCGACCTGCGTTCGGCCGCCCTGAACTACAGCAACGACCGGCTCCACCTGGCCGACGGCAAGCTCGCGCTGCTGGACGCGGAGGTCCGTTTTGCCTGACGCGCAGACCCGGCCGGTGCCCGCACCCGCGGTGTCCGGAGCCGACGCCCGGCAGGCCGACGCCCGGCAGGCCGTCGCGGAGCTGGCCGGGGCCGGGGCGCTCGCCGAGCTGTACGGGCCCCGGCCCACCGGCCGGGTGGACCCGAGGACCCTGCGGCGGCTGCTGGCCGAGGCCGCCGCGCGCGGCCCGCAGGGCACCGTGCTGGCCCTGCTGGTGCAGCTCGCCACCGCCCTGCCCCTGCTGACCGAGACGGCCCAGGCCCCCACCGCCACCGCGGTACGGGACGCCGCCCTCGGCGGCCGGGCGCTGCTCGCGCTCGCCGCCACCGACGAACAGGCCGGATCGGACCTCACCGCGCTCACCACCACCGTCGACCTCGACGGCGACCGGGTGACCGTGAACGGGACCAAGCGCTGGGTCACCTCGGCCCTCACCGCCGACCACGCCCTGGTGCTGGCCCGCCACCGGCCCGGCCGCCACTTCACCAACTTCACCTGGGTACTGGTCCCGCTGACCGCGCCCGGCGTCACCGTCCGCCCCGCCGCCACCGAGCTGTTCGAGGGCTCCGGCGTCGGCCACCTCGAGCTGTCCGGCGTCGTGCTCTCCCGCGACCACCTCCTCGGCCGCACCGGCCGCGGGCTCGCCCTCTTCGCCCGCCACCTGGCCGTCGAGCGGCTGGCCTCCGCGGCCTGGGCCATCGAGCTGTGCCGCGGCGCCATCGCCGACACCGACCGGCGGCTGCGCGCGCGGCAGGTGGACGACACCCCGCTGCGGGAGTCGGCGAGCGTACGCCAGCGGCTGGCCGACTGCGCCGTCCAGGTCAGCTCCCTGCACGCGCTGTGGACGGCCTCGTGCGACCGGATCGCCGACGGCCACGACGCCACCGCCGCCGCCGTCCTCAAGGCCGCCTCCGGCACCACCGTGGACCGCGTGATGACCACCTGCGCCCAGCTCCAGGGGGCCGACGGCTTCGGCACCGGAGGAATCCAGCAACTGCGCGCCGAGGCCGCCGTGTTCGCCATCGGCGGCGGCGCCACCGAGGTCGTCCTCGACACCGTCGCGGGCCGCCTCGACACCGTACTGAACGAACTGACCCCATGACCCGGGCACCCGGCGGGGCCCGCCGCACACCGAACCACCAGGAGGCCACATGAGCGAGCCATGGGAGCTGAGCTGCTACACCGCGAACCTGGTGGCCTATCTGCGGCCCCAGGCCCCCGGCATCGCCGCGGACCTCGCGGCCGCCATCCGGCTGTCGGTGCGCACCGATCCGCCCGGCGGCGGGCTCGCGTTCTCCCACCACACCCGGGTGGACGTGGGCGCCGACGGCCACGGGATGGCCTACCGGGGCGCCGACGACTGGGACCGGACACGGGACGCGCTCGCCGCCGAACTGCGGCGCTGCGGCCGGGTGCTGGCCGTCGGCAACACCCGGCACATCCCGTGGTCACCGGCCCATGAGCGGGCCGAGACCCCGCACTGGGTACTGCTCCGCGGCCTCGCCGACGGCAAGTGGTCCGTACGCGACGACTTCGCGGCCCTCACCCCGCACGGCGAACACGCCCCGCACACCGGGCTGCTGGACGACCACGAGCTGCGCGGGCTGCTGACCCCGCTCGCGGACATCACCCCGGTGGCCGTCAACCGGGACCGCTACGCGCTGGGGGAGCGCACCGCCCTGCCGCCCACCACCGGCTACCGCTGGCTGGAGCGCACCGCGCTGCCGCCCCGCACCCACGAGGCCGACGAGCCCGAGGGCACCTGGATCCACGGCGTGGTCCCCGCCCTGCGCGCGGTCGCGGAGCGGGTGTGCGGCGACGACGAGGCGCTGGCCCGGCACGCCGACGACCTGTGGACCGCCGCCCGCCACCAGCGCTTCCGGCTCGCCCAGCGCACCCCCGGCGACGCCGCCGCGCGGGCCGAGGCCGCCACCGCCTGGGAGGAACTGCCCCGCGCCGCACGGTTCGCCGTGGCCTCCGCCGCCCGGGGCAGGCCCCGCCACGCCCTGGTCGACAAGGCGTTCGCCCGGCTGCTGGACACCGTCGAACGACTCGGGGACGGGAACGATGACGACTGACCGCAGCCTGTACGCGTGGTTCGCGGACACGGCGCGGCGCCACCCCGACGCGGTGGCGCTCGAAGTGGCGGACACCGCGCACACCTACGCGGAGCTACGGGAGCGGGCCGAACGCCTGGCGCGGCGGCTGACCGCCGAGGCCGGTGGCGCCCCGCCCGCCCGCGTCGGCCTGCTGGCGGGCCGTACCCTCACCGCGTACGCCGGATACCTCGCCGCCCAGCGGCTCGGCGCCACCGTGGTGCCCCTCGGCACCGGCTTCCCCGCCGCGCGCAACGCCGCGATCGCCGAGGCCGCCGCCCTCGACCTGGTGCTGGCCGAACCCGGGTGCGACACCGCCGGACTGCCGGTGCCGGTGCTGACCGCCGACCCGGCCGCCGAATACGCCACCGAGACCCCGCTCCCCGAGGCCGCCCCGGACCCCGAGGACATCGCCTACATCCTGTTCACCTCGGGATCGACCGGCACCCCCAAGGGCGTTCCGGTGCGACACCGCAACGTGGCCGCCTACCTCAGCCATGTGATCGACCGCTATGGGCTCGGCCCCGGCGACCGGCTGTCCCAGACCTTCGACCTCACCTTCGACCTGTCGGTGTTCGACCTGTTCGCCGCCTGGGGCGCGGGCGCCACCCTCGTCGTCCCGCACGAACACGACCTGGTGGCGCCGGTGCGCTACGTCAACCGGGAGCGGATCACCCACTGGTTCTCGGTGCCCTCCGTCGTCTCCTTCGCGATGCGGCTGCGCAACCTCGCCCCCGGCAGCATGCCCACGCTGCGCCGGAGCCTGTTCTGCGGCGAACCGCTCACCGCCGCCCAGGCCCGGGCGTGGCAGGCCGCCGCCCCCGGCAGCGTGCTGGAGAACCTGTACGGGCCCACCGAACTCACCCTGAGCTGCACCCAGTACCGCTTCGACGCCACCGCGGACCTGGGGGAGGGCGACACCGTGCCCATCGGAGAGCCGTACCCGGGCCTCGACGCGCTGGTGATCGACGAGGACGGACACCCCGCCACCGAGGGCGAGCTGTGCGTACGGGGCGTCCAGCGCTTCCCCGGCTACCTCGACCCCCGGGACAACGCGGGCCGGTTCGTCGAGCACACCGGCGGCCGCGCCACCGTCGTCGCCGACTGCCCGGCGCCCGGCGACGAGCTGTGGTACCGCACCGGGGACCGGGTGCGCCATGACCCCGCCCACGGCCTGGTCCACCTCGGACGGCTGGACCAGCAGGTCAAGGTGCGCGGCTACCGCGTCGAACTCGGCGAGATCGAGACCGTGCTGCGCTCCCGCCCCGAGGTGCGCGACGCCGTCGTGGTCGCCGTCCCGGGCCCCCGCGGGGAGTCCCGGCTCGTCGCCGCGTACACCGGCGACACCGCCGAGCCGGGCCCGCTGCTGGACGCGGTGCGCGGCCGCCTGCCCGGCTACATGGTCCCCGACGCCCTCACCCGCTTCGAGTCCTTCCCCCTCAACACCAACGGGAAGATCGACCGCCGCGCCATCGGCCGGGAGCTCGCGCCCGCCCGGCGCCCGGTCCGCCCCCTCACGCCCACCCACGAGTGAAGAGAGCAGCCTTGGACAGCCACGCGCCTTCCCCGGGCCCCGCCACCCCGTCACCCGCAGACACCTTTGGAACCGACCCCACCGCAGGGGGACCGCTCGTCCACGACCTGCTGGACGAGGCCGTGGACCGGGCCCCCGACGCCCCCGCCGTCCGGGACGCGGCCGGCGCCTGGACCTACCGCGAACTCGCCGCCCACAGCCACGCGTTCGCCGCCTGGCTGCGCGACCAGGGCATCGGCCGCGGCGACCGGGTCCTCCTCCAGCTGCCCAGCAGCCGCGAGATGGTGGCCATGTTCCACGGCGCCGCGCGCCGCGGCGCCGTCTTCGTACCGCTGAACCCGGCCATGAAACCGTTCCACCTGCGCTCGGTGGTGCGCGACGCGGAACCGAAGCTGGTCATCGGGAACGCCGCGACGGCCGAGCAGCTGCGCGCCATCGCCGACGCCCCCGTCCACGACCTGGCCGAGGTGTGGGCCGAGGTGCGCCAGGGCTACGAGGCCGGGGCGCGCCCCGAGCCGGAGCCGGTCGGGCCCGACGACCTCGCCGCCCTGATCTACACCTCCGGGTCGACCGCCGCCCCCAAGGCCGTGATCAGCCCGCACCGCCAGGTGACGTTCGCCACCCGGGCGCTGACCGCGGCGCTGGGCTACCGGCCGGACGACGTGGTCTTCTGCCGCTTCCCCATGTCCTGGGACTACGGCCTGTACAAGGTCCTGATGACCTGTGCCGCGCGCTGCGCGATCGTGCTGGCCGACGGCGAGTCCGACTTCGTCCTGCTCAAGCGGATGCGCGAGACCGGCGTCACGGTCGTCCCCATCGTCCCCTCCCTCGCCACGATGATCACCTCGCTGGCGGGCCGGGACCGCCGGGAGCCGCCGCCGGTGCGCATGTTCACCAACACCGGCGCCGCACTGCCCCAGGCCACCATCGACGCGCTCCGTGAACACTTCCCCGGCGCCCGGGTGGTGCGCCAGTACGGCCAGACCGAGGCCAAGCGCATCACCGTCATGCCGCCCGAGGAGGACACCGAGCGGCCGGCCTCCGTCGGCCTGCCGCTGCCCGGCACCCGGGTGCTGGTCCTGGACCCCGAGGGGCAGCCGGTGCCCACCGGCGAGGTCGGCGAGATCGTCGCCGTCGGCCCCCATGTGATGGGCGGCTACTGGCGCAACCCCGAGGTCACCGCGCGCACCTTCCGCCCCGACCCGGAGACCGGCGAGCCCCGCCTGCACACCGGCGACTACGGAAGCCTCGACGCCGACGGCTATCTGTACTTCGAGGGCCGCCGCGACGACATGTTCAAGCGCAAGGGCTTCCGGATGTCCACGCTGGAGATCGAAAGCGCCGCGATGGACATCCCCGGCGTCCGCGCCGCCGCCGCGCTGCCCCCGAGCGACCGGCACGACCTGGCGCTGTTCGTGGAGAGCGACCTCGACGCGCAGACCCTCACCGACGAGCTGATGCAGCGCCTGGACCACACCAGGATGCCGGCCGTCTGCCGGGTGCTCTCCGAGTTCCCCTTCACCCTGCACGGCAAGAACGCCCGCCGGGAGCTGGAGGCCCTGCTCGAGAAGGACGAGACGTGAGCCGCTACGAGACGCTGGAAGAACTCGCCGGGCGGTACGGCACCCCGCTGTACGTGTACGACCTGGACCGGATCGACGCCGCCCGGCGCGACCTGTTCGGCTGGCTGCCCGAGGGCGCCGAGGTCTACTACGCCTTCAAGGCCAACCCGCACGTCGACCTGGTGCGCGCCCTCCGCGAGGGCGACGGCCCGGCCTGCAAGGCCGAGGTCAGCTCGACGGGCGAGCTGACCGCCGCCCTGGACGGCGGATACACAGGCGCCGACATCCTCTATACCGGGCCCGGCAAGACGCCCGGGGAGCTGCGCGAGGCCATCGCCCGCGGCGTGCGGACGTTCTCCGCCGAATCCCCGGGCGACCTGGAGCACATCGGTCGGGCGGCCCTCGCCCACGGCGTGGTCGCCGACTGCCTGCTGCGCGTCAACAGCGCCACCGCGAGCGCCAGCACCGGCATCCGCATGACCGGCAAGCCCACCCAGTTCGGCATCGACAGCGAGACGGTGGCCGAGCTGGCGCCGCGCCTGCGCTCCGTACCCGGCACCTCCCTCGCCGGTCTGCACCTGTTCTCGCAGAGCAACGCCAAGGACGAGGACGCCCTGATCGAGGAGTTCCGGCACACCATCGAGGTGGCCGCCCAGGTCGAGGCCGACCTGGGGGTGGAGCTGCGGCTGCTCGACATCGGCGGCGGCTTCTCCGTGCCGTACGGACGCCACGGCGCCCGCGACGCCTACCCCAAGCTGCGCGGCGAGCTGGAAGCCGCCCTGGACCTGCGCTTCCCGCGCTGGCGGCGGGGAGACCTGCGGATCGCCGTGGAGTCCGGCCGGTATCTGGTCGGGGACAGCGGAACCCTGCTGGCCTCGGTGAGCAACGTCAAGACCAGCCGGGACCGCCGGTTCGTCATCCTCGACGCCGGTATCAACACCTTCGGCGGCATGTCCGGGATCGGCCGGATCCTGCCGGTGTCGATACGTATAGAAGGGATGGAAGGGGACGCCGAGGTGACCGGCAAGGGCACCCTGGCCGGACCGCTGTGCACCCCCGGCGATCTGCTGGCCCGCGAGATCGACCTGCCGGAGCTGGGCGAGGGCGACGTCGTCGCCATCCCCAACACCGGCGCCTACGGGCCCACCGCCAGCCTGCTGATGTTCCTCGGCCGCCCCGCGCCCGCCGAGGCCGTGGTCCGCGGCGGCGAGGTCCTCTCCGTCTCGCGCATCGAGCACATCCGCTCCCCGCTGCCCCTGGACGGCGCATGAGCGGGGCGCCGGACACCACCGGGGGCGGGGCGCCGGACCACGCCCCCCGGACGGTCGTCGTGACCTCGATGGCCTCGGACGCCCACACCTGGAACCTGGTGTTCCTGCAACTGCTGATCGAGGAACTGGGGTACCGGGTGGTCAACCTCGGCCCCTGCGTCCCCGACGAGGTCCTGGTCGAGGAGTGCCGTGACCTCCGCCCCGCCATGGTCGTGATCAGCAGCGTCAACGGCCACGGCTACCAGGACGGCATGCGCGTCATCCGGCGGCTGCGCGCCGCCGACCCGCTCGCCACCACGCCCGTGGTGGTCGGCGGGAAGCTGGGCGTCACCGGGGACGAGGACAGCGAACGGGTCGCCGAGCTGATGGCGGCGGGCTTCGACGCGGTCTTCGACGACGGCGCCGACCCCGCCGCCGCCCTCCGCGGCTTCGTCCACTCCCTCCAGGCGGGCCCGCCCGCCCTCGCGGGCCGGGCCCCGGCCGGATGAGCGAGGGGTTCGGCGCGTTCGTCCGCGCCCACGGGGGAGAAGGACGCCTGGTGGTCCAGCCGCGCATGGGCTTCGGCGACCCGCAGCGGATGCGGGAGGGCCTGGCGGCCACGAGAGCCGCCGACGCCCTGACCGTGGGAACCATCACACTCGACGCCCACACCCGGGTCGGCCGCCTCCGGGCGGTCGAGCGCGCGCTGCGCGACGGCAGCGACCTCAACGGCTACCCCATCGTCAGCCACGAGGAATCCGTCACCCGCTGGGTGCTCTCGGCCGCGGACGGCCCCGGCTTCCCCGTCCAGGTGCGGCACGGCTCCGCCGCACCCGCCGACATCTTCCGCACCCTGACCCGGCTGGGGCTCGGCGCCAGCGAGGGCGGGCCGGTGTCGTACTGCCTGCCCTACGGACGGACCCCGCTGGCCGAGTCCGTACGGAACTGGCGGGAGAGCTGCGAGGTGTTCGCGGAGCTGCGCGAGCGCGGCGTGGAACCGCACCTGGAGACCTTCGGCGGCTGCATGCTGGGCCAGCTGTGCCCGCCCAGCCAGCTGATCGCCATCAGCGTCCTCGAAGCCCTCTTCTTCATCCGGCACGGGGTGCGCAGCGTGTCCGTGAGCTACGCCCAGCAGACCCACCCCGGGCAGGACCGGGAGGCGGTGGCGGCGCTGCGCCGGCTGTGCGGCGAACTGCTGCCCACCGACGACTGGCACGTGGTGGTGTACGCCTACATGGGTCTGTACCCGGTGACCGAGCACGGCGCCTACCGCCTGCTGGGGCAGGCGGCCGAGCTGGCGGTGGCGAGCGGGGCCGAGCGGCTGATCGTCAAGACGGTGGCCGAGTCCCGGCGCATCCCCACCATCGAGGAGAACTTGGCGGCGCTGGAGTACGCGGACCGGGCGGCGGCCCTGACCGGCCGGGCGCCCGACCCCGGGGCCGACACCCAGACCTACCGGGAGGCCGCCGCCCTCATCGAGGCGGTGCTGAACCTCCACCCGGATACAGGGGAAGCCCTGCTGCGCGCCTTCCGCGCGGGCTACCTGGACATTCCGTACTGTCTGCACCCGGACAACCGGGGCGAGACCCGCGGCCGCATCGGCGACGACGGACGGCTGCTGTGGGAGCGGACCGGGGCGCTGCCGATCGGGCGGATCGCCGGTTCCCAGCGGGCCCGTCCGGTCACCTCCGCCGGGCTGCTGGAGGATCTGTCGTACATGCGCAGAAGGTTCGACGAAGTGGCCGTGGAGCACCGCACGCCCCTGCCGGTCCCCGGCACACGGGGAACCGGAGCAGGCTAGGGTGAGGTCTCCTAGGGTGTGGCCCTGATCTGCCTCGCGACGTCTGGGGAATAGGTGCGTGAATACCTGCTGACTCTGTGCATCGTGGCCGCGGTGACGTATCTGCTCACCGGGCCGGTGCGGAAGTTCGCCATCGCCGCTGGTGCGATGCCGGAGATCCGGGCCCGCGATGTGCACCGTGAGCCCACTCCGCGGCTCGGAGGCATCGCCATGTTCGGTGGCCTCTGCGCGGGGTTGCTGGTGGCCGCTCACCTCACCAACCTCAAGGACGTCTTCGAAACGTCCAACGAGCCGCGCGCGCTGCTCTCCGGCGCCGGGCTCATCTGGCTGCTCGGCGTGCTGGACGACAAGTGGGGCGTGGACGCGCTCATCAAGCTGGGCGGCCAGATGATCGCCGCCGGTGTGATGGTGCTCCAGGGCCTGACCATCCTGTGGCTGCCGGTGCCCGGTGTGGGACCGGTCTCCCTGACGCCCTGGCAGGGCACCCTGCTGACGGTGGCTCTGGTCGTCATCACCATCAACGCGGTCAACTTCGTTGACGGGCTGGACGGTTTGGCGTCCGGCATGGTGTGCATCGCCGCCGCCGCGTTCTTCATGTACGCGTACCGCATCTGGTTCGGCTACGGACTGGAGGCCGCCGCCCCCGCCACCCTGTTCGCCGCCGTCCTCATGGGCATGTGCCTGGGCTTCCTGCCGCACAACGCCCACCCCGCGCGGATCTTCATGGGCGACTCGGGCTCGATGCTCATCGGGCTGGTGCTCGCCGCGGGCGCCATCTCCATCACGGGCCAGGTGGACCCGGACGCGATGAAGCTGTTCGCCGGATCCGAGACGGCGGCGGTGCACGCCACCGTGCCGGTCTACATCCCGCTGCTGCTGCCGCTCACCGTCATCGCGGTGCCCTTCGCGGACCTGGTGCTCGCCATCGTCCGGCGCACCTGGCGGGGCCAGTCGCCGTTCGCGGCGGACCGCGGCCATCTGCACCACCGGCTGCTGGAGATCGGCCACTCGCACAGCCGGGCCGTGCTGATCATGTACTTCTGGTCGGCGCTGATCGCCTTCGGGGCGGTCGCGTACTCGGTGAACTCGGCCGGTGTGTGGTTCGTGCTCGCGATCGTGGTGCTGAGCGCGGTGGGTCTGGTGCTGTTGCTGCTGCCGCGGTTCACCCCGCGCGTGCCGCAGTGGGCGGAGGCGTTCGTACCGCCCCGCTACCGGCGCCGGGTCGCGACGGCCCAGGCGGTCGAGCCGGTGCAGTCCACGGAGGTCGCGCAGGTGGCTCAGGCGTCCGAGCAGCCGGAAAAGCCCGCCCCGGAACCGCTGCCGACCGGTCTCAACGGCGCCACCGCGATCGGCGACCGGTCGCGTTTCCCCCACCGCAGGAAGATCGGAACGCCCCAGTAGCAGCGACACAGCGCGTCAAGTCCATACACGCGCTGTAACTCACATGTGTGACGTGCAGCACATCCGGCGGGTAAAGACCTCATCAAATAGTTTGTGATACCGTTCACTAAACCCGGTGCTAGAGCCCAAGGACCGTAGTGCGACGGTCCTTCGCCGTGAGGTTCTTCCCTTCCCCGGGGATACGCTCGTCCACGACGAATCGTTGCTTCCGACTCTTGCCGGAGAAACCCTTCATGCAGTCCAACGACGCCAGAACGCTGCTCAGTTGCGCCGTGCCCACCGCCGTGGTCGGGGTGGTCGCCGTTGCCTCCAGTTCTGTGCTCGCCGGCGGAAAGGGCGCGATCGGAGCCGCCTTCGGGTCGCTCCTCGTAGTCGCGGTCATGACGATCGACCTGATCGTCCTCGAGCGCACCGCGAAGTATCTCCCGCAGCTGTTCCAGATGATGGGCCTCGCCCTCTACATGGTGCAGTTCCTGCTCATCGCGGTGCTGCTGGCCGTCTTCAAGGACACCACTCTCTTCAACACCCGGGCGTTCGCGTTCTCCCTGCTTGCTGCGACACTGACGTGGATCGCGGCGCAGACCCGGGCGCATATGAAGGCCAAGATTCTCTACGTGCAGCCGGAAGCCGAGGACGAACGGAAGCCGGCGAGGGGGAAGGAGACCTCCCCAGCCGGGTCCGCATCGTGATCTGTAGGGCCGGTATAAAGGCGCCTGCGCTCACCTGCTATCGTCCGGTTTCATCTGAGGCACAGCGGGCGCAGGCGGCTGAACCCCCGGATTCCACGGGGCGGAATCGGTGGCCCATGCAGCTGCTGCCCGTGAGCCCATCGGCCTTGTGTGCACAAGCCGCCCCCACATTCGTAAGAACCAGTCCAGTGCCGTTCCGTGGCCATGCGCCGCGCCGACACATCGAGGTTGCCGTACCCATGCGCCACGCTGAAGGAGCTCGCGGTGAGTCCTGACCAGACGCTCGCCTTCGAGACCGATTGCCACATCTTCGACGGGTGCGGCTTCCCGGCCCCAGGGCTTCACTCGTTCACGTTCGAGCCGATCGCCACGATCGGCGGCATCGAGATCAACAAGCCGATGCTGCTGGCCCTGCTGGGCACCGTCGTCGTGGTGGTGTTCTTCTGGGCCGCCTTCGGGAGGGCCAAGGTCGTCCCCGGCAAGCTCCAGATGGTCGGTGAGGCGGGCTACGACTTCGTGCGCCGCGGCGTCGTCTACGAGGCCCTGGGGAAGAAGGAGGGCGACAAGTACGTCCCCCTCATGGTCTCCCTGTTCTTCTTCATCTGGATCATGAACCTCTGGTCCGTGATCCCGCTGGCACAGTTCCCGGTGACGTCGATCATCGCCTTCCCGGTGGGGCTCGCGGCGATCGTGTACGTCCTGTGGGTCAGCCTCGCCTTCAAGAAGCACGGCTTCGTGGGCGGCTGGAAGAACATCGCCGGTTACGACAAGTCGCTCGGCGGGGTTCTGCCGGTGGTCATGGCGCTGGAGCTGCTCTCCAATCTGGTCATCCGGCCCTTCACCCACGCCGTCCGGCTGTTTGCCAACATGTTCGCGGGCCACGTCCTGCTGCTGATCTTCACGATCGCCAGCTGGTACCTGCTGAACGGCATCGGGATCGCCTACGCGAGCGTCTCGTTCGTGATGGTCATCCTGCTGACCGCTTTCGAACTTTTCATCCAGGCCCTTCAGGCATACGTCTTCGTCCTGCTGGCCTGCAACTACATTCAGGGCGCTCTCGCCGAGCACCACTGAGCACCCCGTCAGCTCCCGTCCTAAAGGGCGTCCGGTGGCCAATCCCCACCGGTCCGTGAAAGAGAAGGAAGAAACGGCATGTCCGCTCTCCAGACCCTCGCCGAGTCCAACATCCAGGGCAACCTCGGTTCGATCGGTTACGGTCTCGCCGCGATCGGCCCCGGCGTCGGCGTCGGCATCATCTTCGGTAACGGCACCCAGGCCCTGGCCCGTCAGCCCGAGGCTGCCGGTCTGATCCGGGCCAACCAGATCCTCGGCTTCGTGCTCTGTGAGGCGCTGGCCCTGATCGGTCTGGTCATGCCGTTCGTCTACCCGACCAGCTGACGCCACGGCGTACGCCCAGCCCTATCCGACGAAAGGCAATGATGTGAACGCCCTGGTCAACCTTGCGGAGGAGGAAGCGCAGAACCCGCTTCTCCCGCCGCTCCCAGAGCTTGTCATCGGCCTGATCGCCTTCGCCATCGTTTTCATCTTCTTCGCCAAGAAGCTGCTCCCGAACATCAACCGTGTTCTGGATGAGCGCCGCGCGGCGATCGAGGGCGGAATGGAGAAGGCCGAGGCAACTCAGGCCGAGGCCCAGCAGGTCCTCGAGGACTACCGCGCCCAGCTGGCGGACGCCCGCCACGAGGCCGCGCGACTGCGCCAGGAGGCGCAGGAGCAGGGCGCCGCGCTCATCGCGGAGATGCGTGCGGAGGGGCAGCGGCAGCGCGAGGAGATCATCGCGGCCGGTCACGCCCAGATCGAGGCCGAGCGCAAGCAGGCCGGTACGGCGCTGCGCCAGGACGTGGGCAAGCTCGCCACCGACCTGGCCGGCAAGATCGTCGGCGAGTCCCTCGAGGACGTCGCCCGGCAGAGCCGCACCATCGACCGCTTCCTCGACGACCTCGAGGCCAAGGCGGCCGACGGCTCGAAGGCCGAGGCCGGACGATGAACGGAGCGAGCAGGGAGGCACTGGCTGCCGCGCGCGAGCGCTTCGACGCGCTGACGGACAACACGTCCGTCGACGCGGCGAAGCTCGCCGACGAGCTGGCCGCCGTCACCGCGCTGCTCGACCGTGAGGTCTCGTTGCGCCGGGTCCTCACCGACCCGGCGCAGCCCGGCGAGGCCAAGGCCGAGCTGGCCCAGCGCCTGCTGAGCGGGCAGGTCGGCGGCGAGGCCGTCGACCTGGTCTCCGGCATGGTCCGCTCCCGCTGGTCGCGCTCGCGCGATCTCGCGGACGCGGTCGAGGAGCTGGCGAGCAGCGCCGACCTGGTGGCGGCCCAGCGGGTCGGCACCCTGGACAACGTGGAGGACGAGCTGTTCCGGTTCGGCCGGATCATCTCCTCCTCGTCCGAGCTGCGGTCGGCGCTGGCCGACCGGCGCGCGAACGGCACGGCCAAGGCCGGGCTGGTCCGCGAGCTGCTGGGCGGCCGGGCCGACCGGGTGACCGAGCGGCTCGTCGTGCGTCTTGTGACCCAGCCGCGCGGACGTAGCCTGGAGGCGGGTCTCGACGAGCTGTCGAAGCTCGCCGCGGCGCGCCGGGACCGGATGGTCGCGGTCGTCACCTCCGCGGTGCCGCTCAGCGACCGGCAGAAGGAGCGCCTCGGCGCCGCCCTCGCCTCGCTGTACGGACACCAGGTGCACCTCAACCTCGACGTGGACCCGGAGGTCCTCGGCGGGGTCGTGGTACGCATCGGCGACGAGGTCGTCAACGGGACCATCGCGGACCGCCTCGCAGAGGCGAGCCGACGGATGGCCGGCTGACGTAAGCCACCAACTCAACAAGCATGTAAGCGGCCCGAGTTGGGCCGTAGTCACTTACTTCGGGCCCAACAAGGAGAGCAGGGAACCCAGATGGCGGAGCTCACGATCCGGCCGGAGGAGATCCGGGACGCGCTGGAGAACTTTGTCCAGGCGTACAAGCCGGACGCGGCCTCGCGCGAGGAGGTCGGTACGGTCAGCGTTGCCGGCGACGGCATCGCGAGGGTCGAGGGTCTTCCCTCGGCCATGGCGAACGAACTGCTGAAGTTCGAGGACGGCACCCTCGGCCTCGCCCTCAACCTCGAGGAGCGCGAGATCGGTGCCGTGGTCCTCGGCGAGTTCAGCGGCATCGAGGAGGGCCAGCAGGTGCACCGCACCGGCGAGGTTCTCTCGGTGGCTGTCGGCGAGGGTTACCTCGGCCGTGTCGTCGACCCGCTGGGCAACCCGATCGACGGCCTCGGCGAGATCGAGACCGAGGGCCGCCGCGCCCTCGAGCTTCAGGCCCCCACGGTCATGCAGCGCAAGTCGGTGCACGAGCCGATGGAGACCGGCTACAAGGCCGTCGACGCCATGACCCCGATCGGCCGCGGCCAGCGTCAGCTGGTCATCGGCGACCGGCAGACCGGCAAGACCGCGCTGTGCGTCGACACGATCATCAACCAGCGTGACAACTGGCGCTCCGGCGACCCGAAGAAGCAGGTCCGCTGCATCTACGTCGCCGTCGGCCAGAAGGGCTCCACCATCGCGTCCGTGCGCGGCGCGCTGGAGGAGGCCGGTGCGCTGGAGTACACGACGATCGTCGCCGCCCCGGCGTCCGACCCGGCGGGCTTCAAGTACCTCGCCCCCTACACCGGCTCGGCCATCGGCCAGCACTGGATGTACGAGGGCAAGCACGTCCTGATCGTCTTCGACGACCTGTCCAAGCAGGCCGACGCCTACCGCGCCGTGTCGCTGCTGCTGCGCCGCCCGCCGGGCCGTGAGGCCTACCCGGGTGACGTCTTCTACCTGCACTCCCGGCTGCTGGAGCGCTGCGCCAAGCTCTCCGACGAGATGGGCTCCGGCTCGATGACCGGTCTGCCGATCGTCGAGACCAAGGCGAACGACGTGTCGGCGTTCATTCCGACCAACGTCATCTCCATCACCGACGGTCAGTGCTTCCTCGAGTCCGACCTGTTCAACGCCAACCAGCGGCCGGCCCTCAACGTCGGTATCTCGGTCTCCCGAGTCGGTGGTTCCGCGCAGCACAAGGCGATGCGCCAGGTCTCCGGCCGACTCCGCGTGGACCTCGCCCAGTACCGCGAGCTGGAGGCGTTCGCCGCCTTCGGTTCCGACCTGGACGCGGCCTCGAAGGCGTCGCTGGAGCGCGGTGCGCGCATGGTCGAGCTGCTGAAGCAGGGCCAGTACGCCCCGTTCTCCACCGAGGACGAGATCGTCTCCATCTGGGCCGGCACCAACGGCAAGATGGACGACGTGCCGGTCGAGGACGTCCGCCGCTTCGAGCGTGAGCTGCTGGACTACCTCCACCGTGAGCACAAGGGGCTGCTGACCAGCATCGTCGAGGGCGGCAAGATGTCCGACGACACGATCGCGGCGCTGGGCGAGGCCGTCGACAGCTTCAAGAAGCAGTTCGAGACCTCGGACGGCAAGCTGCTGGGCGAGGGCTGAGTATGGGTGCCCAGGTCAAGGTCTACAAGAGGCGGATCAAGTCCGTCTCCGCGACCAAGAAGATCACCAAGGCGATGGAGATGATCGCCGCCTCGCGCGTCGTGAAGGCGCAGCGCCAGGTGGCCGCGTCGACTCCGTACGCCACCGAGCTGACCCGTGCGGTCGGCGCGGTCGCCAAGGGCTCCACCACCCAGCACGCGCTGACCACGGAGGCCAAGAACCCGACCCGCGCCGCGGTGCTGCTCATCACGAGCGACCGCGGGCTCGCGGGCGGCTACTCCTCCAACGTCATCAAGGCGGCCGAGCAGCTCACCGAGCGGCTCACCGGCGAGGGCAAGGAGGTCGACACCTACATCGTCGGCCGCAAGGGCGTCGCCTACTACACCTTCCGTGAGCGCAAGGTCACGGAGTCGTGGACGGGCTTCACCGACAACCCGACCTACGCCGACGCCAAGAAGATCGCCGGACCGCTGATCGAGGCCGTGCTCCAGGAGACGGCCGACGGCGGCGTGGACGAGCTGCACATCGTGTTCACCGAGTTCGTCTCGATGCTGACGCAGACCCCGGTCCAGGACCGGCTGCTGCCGCTCAGCCTCGAGGAGAAGGCGGAGGAGCAGGAGAAGAAGGGCGAGATCCTCCCGCTCTTCGAGTTCGAGCCGTCGGCCGAGGACGTCCTCGACGCCCTGCTGCCGCGGTACGTCGAGGCTCGTATCTACAACGCCCTGCTCCAGGCCGCCGCCTCCAAGCACGCGGCCACCCGGCGGGCGATGAAGTCGGCGACCGACAATGCCGATGAGCTCATCAAGTCGCTCACGCGGCTTGCCAACGCGGCCCGCCAGGCCGACATCACCCAGGAAATCAGCGAGATCGTCGGTGGCGCGAGCGCTCTGGCCGACGCCTCTGCGGGGAGTGACTGACAACTATGACCACCACTGTTGAGACGGCCACGGCGACGGGCCGCGTCGCGCGGGTCATCGGCCCGGTCGTCGACGTGGAGTTCCCCGTCGACGCGATGCCGGACATCTACAACGCGCTGACCGTCGAGGTCGCCGACCCGTCCGAGGCCGGGGCGAAGAAGACCCTGACCCTCGAGGTCGCGCAGCACCTCGGCGAGGGCCTGGTGCGCTCCATCTCCATGCAGCCCACCGACGGCCTGGTCCGCCAGGCCCCGGTGACCGACACCGGCGCCGGTATCACCGTGCCCGTCGGCGACGTCACCAAGGGCCGGGTGTTCAACACCCTCGGCGAGATCCTGAACGAGCCCGAGGCCGAGTCCGAGGTCACCGAGCGCTGGTCCATCCACCGCAAGGCCCCGGCGTTCGACCAGCTCGAGTCCAAGACCGAGATGTTCGAGACCGGCCTGAAGGTCGTCGACCTGCTGACCCCGTACGTCAAGGGCGGCAAGATCGGTCTGTTCGGCGGCGCGGGCGTCGGCAAGACCGTCCTCATCCAGGAAATGATCATGCGTGTGGCCAAGCTGCACGAGGGCGTTTCCGTGTTCGCCGGTGTCGGCGAGCGCACCCGTGAGGGCAACGACCTGATCGAGGAGATGGCCGAGTCCGGCGTGCTCCCGCAGACCGCGCTGGTCTTCGGCCAGATGGACGAGCCCCCGGGCACCCGTCTGCGCGTCGCCCTGGCCGGTCTGACCATGGCGGAGTACTTCCGCGATGTGCAGAAGCAGGACGTGCTGTTCTTCATCGACAACATCTTCCGCTTCACCCAGGCCGGTTCCGAGGTCTCGACCCTGCTCGGCCGCATGCCCTCCGCGGTGGGCTACCAGCCGAACCTGGCCGACGAGATGGGCATCCTCCAGGAGCGCATCACCTCGACCCGCGGTCACTCGATCACCTCGATGCAGGCGATCTACGTTCCCGCGGACGACCTCACCGACCCGGCCCCGGCGACCACCTTCGCGCACCTCGACGCGACCACGGTGCTCTCCCGGCCGATCTCGGAGAAGGGCATCTACCCGGCGGTGGACCCGCTGGACTCGACGTCCCGGATCCTGGACCCGCGGTACATCTCGCAGGACCACTACGACTGCGCCTCGCGCGTGAAGTCGATCCTCCAGAAGTACAAGGACCTCCAGGACATCATCAACATCCTGGGCATCGACGAGCTCGGCGAGGAGGACAAGCTCACCGTCTTCCGCGCCCGCCGCATCGAGCGCTTCCTGTCGCAGAACACCCACGCGGCGAAGCAGTTCACCGGCCTCGACGGATCGGACGTGCCGCTGGACGAGTCGATCGCCGCGTTCAACGCGATCGCCGACGGTGAGTACGACCACTTCCCGGAGCAGGCGTTCTTCATGTGCGGTGGCCTGGACGACCTGAAGGCCAAGGCCAAGGAGCTGGGCGTCTCCTGAGCTCCGTAGCTTAAGGAGAGGGGTGGGCCCGGTCCCGCCCCTCTCCACACGCCCGTTATTCTTTGACGAAAGCCCTGTCGTTCCCGGCAGGTTTCAGACCCGAGGAGCCACGTTGGCTGCTGAGCTGCACGTCGAGATGGTCGCGGCGGACCGTAGTGTCTGGTCCGGCACGGCCACCTTGGTCATCGCGCGCACCACATCGGGTGACATCGGCGTCATGCCCGGCCACCAGCCGCTGCTCGGTGTGCTGGAGTCCGGCCCGGTGACCATCCGTACGAGCGACGGCGGGACGGTCGTCGCCGCGGTGCACGGCGGGTTCATCTCGTTCTCGGATGACAAGCTCTCGCTGCTGGCCGAGGTCGCGGAGCTGTCCGACGAGATCGATGTCAAGCGCGCGGAGCGGGCGCTGGAGCGTGCCAAGTCGGAGGCGGACGCCGCCGCCGAGCGGCGCGCCGACGTCCGGCTGCGTGCGGTGGCGGGAGTGCACTGAGCCTGTCACGTTACGGTCGTCAAGCCTCAGCCGCGGACCTCGCTGGAGTTCCTCTTCAGCGGTCCGCGGCTGAGGCGATGCAGGTGCGGTTTTTCCGGATGAGGCGAGGAGGTCGGTGAAGATGGTCCTCGCTCTGCTCGTGAGCGGCGTGGTCGTCGCGCTGGTGGTGGCGGGACTCTTCGTCTTCGGACTGCGGCGGCGGCTGATCCAGCGGTCCGGCGGCACCTTCGACTGTTCCATGCGCTGGGGCGCGCCCGGACCCGAGGCCGAGCCCAGCGGCAAGGGGTGGGTGTACGGGATCGCCCGCTACGACGGTGACCGGATCGAGTGGTTCCGGGTCTTCTCGTATGCGTTCCGCCCCCGCCGGACCCTGGAGCGCGCCTCGATCGAGGTACTGGAGCGGCGAACCCCCAAGGGCGAGGAAGAGCTGGCGCTGCTCTCCGACGCGGTGATCCTGGCCTGCCGCCACAGCGGTACGCGGCTGGAGCTGGCGATGAGCGACGACGCCCTCACCGGCTTCCTGGCCTGGCTGGAGGCCGCCCCGCCCGGCCAGCGCGTCAACGTCGCATAGCGGCGCCTTTTTTATATCTGCGCTCCTACACGCCCAACTCCTGTGCCAGGACGGCCGCCTGGACCCGGCTGCGCAGCTCCAGCTTGCCGAGCAACCGGCTGACATGGGTCTTCACCGTCGCCTCCGCCATCGTCAGGTGCGTCGCGATCTGGGCGTTCGACATCCCCTGGCCCAGACAGCCCAGCACCTCCCGCTCGCGCGGCGTGAGGACGGCGAGCACCGACGGATCGGCCGTCGTCGCGGACCCCGAACGGGCGAACTCCGCGATCAGCCGGCGGGTCACCGCGGGCGCGATCAGCCCCTCGCCGCGCGCGACCGTGCGCACCGCCTCGACCAGCCGCGCCGCGTCGCTGTCCTTGAGTAGAAATCCGGCCGCCCCGGCGCGCAGCGCCCCGAAGACGTACTCGTCCAGGTCGAAGGTGGTCAGCACCAGCACGTCGGCCAGCCCCTCGGCGACCACCTGCCGGGTCGCGGAGACCCCGTCGAGCCGGGGCATCTGGACATCCATCAGCACCACGTCGGGCCGCAGCGCCCGGGCCAGCGCCACGGCCTGTTCGCCGTCGACGGCCTCGCCGACCACCTCGATGCCGGGCGCCGACCGCAGGATGAGCACGAGTCCGGAGCGCACCGCCGCCTGGTCCTCGGCGACGAGCACCCGGATGGGCGCGGGCGTCGTCTCCGGCGTGGACTGTCGTTGGTGCACCGCGGCTCCTGTGGGGGCTGTGTCGGTCATGGCTGTCAGGCCCCGTCACCCAGCGGCAGGGCGGCCCGGACCCGCCACACCGTGCCGGAGGGACCGGGGACGGGGCCCGCGTCGAGGGTGCCGCCGAGCAGCGTGACGCGCTCCCGCATCCCGATCAGCCCGGTCCCTGACCCGGGCACCGGCGGGGTGGGGCGGTCGCCGCCGTACGGGCTGGTCACGCTGACCTCCAGCGCGCCGTCCGTACCGCCCGTGGGGTGCGTGAGCGTCACGTCCACCTGGCCGGGCCCGGCATGCTTGAGGGCGTTGGTCAGGGACTCCTGGACGATGCGGTACGCGGCGAGTTCGACGGGTGCGGGCAGCGGGGTCGAGCCCGCCGGGCGCTCGTCGTACAGGACGAAGTCCTGCCCGCCGGGCCCGCTGCTGCTCCTGGCCTGCTCCAGCAGGGAGTCCAGCGCACCGAGGGTGGGCGCGGCGGACAGCTGCTCCTCGTCGCGCGCGTCGCGCAGCAGGCCGATCAGCCGCCGCATCTCGGCGAGCCCGCGCACGCTGTTCTCCCGGATGACCCCGAGCGCCTCCTCCGTCGCGGCCGGGTCCTTGAGGGACTGGGCGGCGGTGGAGTGGATGGCGATCGCGGAGAGGTGGTTGGCCACCATGTCGTGCAGCTCGCGCGCCATCCGCGCCCGCTCGGCGGTCACCGCCTCCCGGCGGTCCAGCTCGGCCAGCAGGGCGACGCGTTCGGCCTCCAGCCGGGCGGCCGCGGCCTCCTCGCGGTGGGTGCGGACCAGCACGCCGGTCCAGGCCGGGCTGATGGTGAACACCGCGACGAGCATGCCGACCAGCAGCGCCCAGGGCTCGCGCACGATCGCCAGCGGCACCGCCGTCGCCACCGCCGTGACCAGCACGCACAGCCGGGGGAGGCGGCGGGCGGTGGCGGGGGTGCCGTACATGACGCCCGCGTAGATCAGGTCCGTGTACATCAGCAGCGTCGCGGCGAGCCCGCCGCTGCACAGGTCCATGGCCACGGCGGCGGTCCCGATGCCGAGCCCCGTGACCGGCGCCGTACGCCGCAGCAGCTCCGCCCCCGAGATGACGCCCAGGGCGACCAGCCCCAGCCACTGGGGCGTACCGAAGAACGGCGGGTTGTTGTGCAGCCCCAGCGTCCACAGCAGCGTCCCGCCGACCACCCCGGCCAGGCCGATCAGCACGTCGTCGCGGTGGGGGCGCGGCAGGCGGGAGGAACGGGACGGCATGCCCCCATCACAGCACGCCGCGCGGGGTGCGGGCCTCCCCTCCGGGGCGGTCCTTCCGGTGCGGGGCGTACATCGAAGGATGCAGCCGGGTTTCGTCGCCCGCGACGAGGCGGGCGCCCGGATCGCACGGAACGGTGAGGAAGGAGAAACCGAGAGGAGCGAACCGTGATCGTCGCGCTGATCATCGCCTGTGAGGTCGGCTTCTGGGTGCTGCTGGCCGTGGGGCTCGCGCTGCGGTACGTGGCGAAGATGCCGCGCGCGGGCGTGGCCGTGCTGCTGTGCGAACCGGTGCTGGAGCTGGTCCTGTTCGTGGCGACCGCGATCGACCTCAAGAACGGCGCCGAGCCGGACATGAGGCACGGGATCGCCGCGGCCTACATCGGCTTCTCGGTCGCCCTGGGCCATCAGACGATCAAGTGGGTCGACGCCCGGGTGGCCCACCGCTTCTTCGGCGGGCCACCGCCGGTGAAGCCGCCGAGGTACGGCATGGCGCGTGCGGTGCACGAATGGAAGACCGCCGCCCGCTGGATGCTGGCGGCGCTCATCGCGATGGCCCTGCTCCAGGGAGCCATCTGGTACGTCGGCGACGACGGCGACACCGGCTCGCTGCGCGAGTGGCAGGGGAAGATGCTGTTCGTCATCGGCATCAACGTCGTCATCGCGCTGAGCTACACGCTCTGGCCCAAGCGGGAACGCTCCGAGCCCGCCGCGCGGTAGCCCCCACCCCGCCCCTTCCCGAACCGGGGGACACTCCCGGACCCCGGGCTCAGGGCCCGTACCCGGACCCCGGTCGGGGTTTCGCCCCCGGCCCCTGGTTGGGGCTGAGCCCCCGGGCTCTGGTTGGGGCTCCGCCGCCGGGCTGCGGTTGGGGTTGTGCCCCTGGTCAACCTGGGGGTTGCGCCCCCGCCGCCCCCGGCCGCGCTCTTGGGCCGCTGCTGGCGCTGCGCCGCCCGTGTCCGTGTGCGGCGGCCCCCCGGGGCTCCGGAGGGCGGCTGGGGCCCGGGGGCGGCCCCGCCACGCGGCGGAGCCGCATATCGGATGCTGTGGGAAGGGACGGGGTGGGGAAGCCCCCGCGGCAGCGGCTTTCGACGGTGAGGGCAGCCAGGGGGCCCGGCCCCGTATGCGGAGGCCCCGCGTCAGCGGTTTTCGCCGGGCACCCACAGCACGTCGCCGACCTCCTTGTTGGCCGAGCGGGCCAGGATGAAGAGCAGGTCGGACAGGCGGTTGAGGTAGGTCGCGGTGAGCGGGTTCATGGAGTCGCCGTGCTCGGCGAAGGCCGCCCACGTGGCGCGCTCGGCGCGCCGTACGACCGTGCACGCCTGGTGCAGCAGGGCCGCGCCCGGGGTGCCGCCGGGGAGGATGAAGCTGCGCAGCTTCTCCAGGTCCTCCAGGAAGCGGTCGCAGTCCGCCTCCAGCTTGTCGATGTAGCCCTGCTCGACCCGCAGCGGCGGATGCTCGGGGTTCTCGACCACCGGCGTGGACAGGTCGGCGCCCACGTCGAACAGGTCGTTCTGGACCCGGACCAGGACGTCGGTGATCTCGGCCGGCAGCGCGCCCAGCGCGATGGCCACGCCGATCGCCGCGTTCGCCTCGTTCGCGTCGGCGTACGCGGCGATCCGCAGGTCGGTCTTGTCGGTGCGGCTCATGTCGCCGAGGGAGGTGGTGCCCTTGTCCCCGGTGCGCGTGTAGATGCGGGTGAGATTGACCATGGGTCCGAGCCTACGCGCAGCCCCTACGCACCGGCCTGCCGGAACAGGCGCGTGCCGAGCGTGACGGCGACGGCGGCGAGCCCGGTGGCGACCAGGCAGGCGAGGCCGATCTTGCCGTCCCCGTAGTCCCCGGCGAAGGCGGCCCGTACGCCGTCCACGAGGTAGCGGAACGGCACGAAGTGCGAGGTGATGTCGAGCCAGCGCGGGCCGAGCGACATCGGCAGCAGGATGCCGGAGAGCAGCATCGCGGGCATGGTGACGGAGTTGATGACGGGGGCGAACCCCTGCGGTGACTCCACGCGCATGGCCAGCGCGTACGAGAGCGAGGCCAGCGAGACGGTGAGCGCGGCGACGAAGGCGAAGCCGATCAGGATGCCCGGCACGGGCGCGCGCAGCCCCATGGCGACGGCGACGAGGACGACGACCACGGACTGGAGCAGGAGCTGGACGACGTCCTTGAGCACCCGGCCCATGAGCAGGGCGAGTCGGCTGACCGGGGTGACCCGCATGCGTTCGATGACGCCCATGCGCTTTTCGAAGATGATGCCGATCCCGGCGAACGAGGCGCTGAACATGCCGAGCTGGATGAGGATGCCGGGGACGATGGTCTGCCAGGAGTCGCCCTCGCCGCCCAGCGGTATGCCGGTGAGCAGCGGGCCGAAGAAGACCAGGAACAGCAGCGGCTGGACGAGGCCGAAGACCATGGCGGGTTTGGAGCGCAGGGTCTGGCGGAGGTGGCGGCGGAAGATCAGGGCCGTGTCGGCGATGACGTGGGGCATGGGGGCTCCTTCCGGGGTCAGACCGTGAGCGGGGCGGGGTCGCGCGGCGCGGTGCGGCGCCCGGTGATGGCGATGAAGGTGTCCTGGAGCGTGGCGTCCGGCGAGCCGCCGTACTCGGTCTTGAGCCGCTCCGCCGTGCCCTCGGCGGCGATCCGGCCCTGGTCGACGATCACGAGCCGGTCGGCGAGCGCGTCGGCCTCGTCGAGGTAGTGGGTGGTCAGGAAGACGGTCGTGCCGTGCTCGGCGCGCAGCCGGCGGATCAGCTCCCACAGATCGGCGCGCCCGGCCGGGTCCAGCCCCGTCGTCGGCTCGTCCAGGAACAGGATCTCGGGCCGGTGGACGAGGCCCAGCGCGATGTCCAGCCGTCGCCGCTGCCCGCCGGAGAGGGCGCCGCACGGGCGGTCCAGCAGCTCGGTCAGGTCCAGTTCGCGGGCCAGTTCGTCGGCGCGGGCGAGCGCGTCGTGCTTGGGGAGCCGGTAGAGGCGGCCCTGGGTGACCAGTTCCTCCCGTACGGAGACGGTGGGGTCGGTCCCGCCGGACTGGGCGACGTACCCGATGCGGCGGCGCACCCCGGCCGGGTCGGCGGCGAGGTCGTGGCCCGCGACGGTGGCGGTGCCGCCGGTGGGCGGGAGCAGCGTGGTGAGCATGCGGAGCGTGGTGGTCTTGCCCGCCCCGTTGGGGCCCAGGAAGCCCAGGATCTCCCCGGCCTCGACGGTGAGGTCGATGCCGCGGACGGCCTCGACGGGGCCGCGTTTGGTCCGGAAGGTGCGGGCGAGCCCGCTCGTGGTGATGACTGGCATGCCCACCAGAAAAGCAGGGTCACTTAATTTTTGCAATGACTCCAAAGATTAAGCGGATCCAGCGAAGCTAGGATGAGGGGCATGGCGGAAGGGCTCAGGGAGCGGAAGAAGCGGCAGACCAGGCAGCACATCTCGGATGTCGCGACCGGGCTGTTCATGGAGCGCGGCTTCGAGGCGGTCACGATCGCGGAGATCGCCGAGGCGGCCGAGGTCTCCGTCAACACGGTCTACAACTACTTCCCGACCAAGGAGGACCTCTTCGTCGACCGCGAGGAGGAGGTCGTCGACCGCCCCTCCCGGCTCGTACGGGAGCGCGCGGCCGGGCAGTCGGCGGCGCGGGCGATCGTCGAGCAGCTGCGCCGGGACATCCGGGAGCGGCACGCGTACGTCGGGCTGACCGAGGGCTATGACCGGTTCCGCCAGGTCATGACGGAGTCGCCCACCCTGATGGCCCGGCTGTTCACCATCCAGGGCAAGGCGGTCAACCGGCTCGGTGTCACGCTGCGCGAGGAGACGGCCGCGGCCCCGGAGGACCCGACCCCCGAGTTCGTCGCCCACCAGCTGGTCGGCCTTCAGAACGCCGTTCAGCGCTGCATCATGCGCGGTCTCGCGGAGGGCGGTGGCGTGGACGAGGTCGCCGAGGACGCCCTCCGGAAAG
The DNA here is from genome assembly GCF_052851135.1 of Streptomyces sp. BRA346. Classification (NCBI taxonomy): domain Bacteria; kingdom Bacillati; phylum Actinomycetota; class Actinomycetes; order Kitasatosporales; family Streptomycetaceae; genus Streptomyces; species Streptomyces sp. BRA346. The sequence continues at coordinate 39,765 of NZ_JAIWIH010000047.1, forward strand.
TCGACGTCATGGAGTCGCTCCTCAGCGATACGGTCCTCAACTATGCGGCGAAGAACACACCGTGACGCGCCTTACTAGGGGCTGCCCCAAGGGGTGAACGGGCGTTAAGGTCCACGCACACCGAATGTCGACGAAAGGGTGTGTGTCGTGGCCAAGAAGCTCGCGGTCATCGGAGCCGGACTCATGGGGTCCGGGATCGCGCAGGTCTCCGCCCAGGCGGGCTGGGACGTCGTGCTGCGCGATGTGACCGATGAGGCGTTGCGGCGCGGCACCGACGGCATCCGCGCCTCGTACGAGAAGTTCGTCTCCAAGGGCAAGCTGGACGCCGCGGAGGCCGAGCAGGCGCTGGCCCGCATCACCACCACGACCGACCTCGACGCCGCCGCCGACGCGGATGTCGTGGTCGAGGCCGTCTTCGAGCGGATCGACGTCAAGCGGGAGATTTTCCGTACCCTCGACGGACTGGTCAAGGACGACACCATCCTCGCGTCCAACACCTCCGCCATCCCGATCACCAAGATCGCCTCCGCCACGGAGCGCCCGGAGCGGGTCGTGGGCACCCACTTCTTCTCGCCCGTCCCGATGATGCAGCTGTGCGAACTCGTGCGCGGTTACAAGACGAGCGACGAAACGCTGGCCAGGGCACGGGAGTTCGCGGAGGGCGTGGGCAAGACCTGTATTGTCGTCAATCGTGATGTCGCGGGCTTCGTCACCACGCGTCTGATCTCGGCACTCGTGGTCGAGGCCGCCAAGCTCTACGAGTCCGGGGTCGCCACGGCCGAGGACATCGACATCGCCTGCAAGCTGGGCTTCGGCCACGCGATGGGACCCCTCGCGACGGCCGACCTCACCGGCGTGGACATCCTGCTGCACGCCACCGACAACATTTACACCGAGTCCCAGGACGAGAAGTTCGCGCCACCGGAGATCATGCGCCGGATGGTCGACGCGGGTGACATCGGCCGCAAGAGCGGTGGGGGCTTTTACCGCTACTGAGGGCCCTGGTGCGGCGCCAGGCCCGTAACTCACCCTCCCGGGTGAATTCGGTATCGGTTCGCTTACAGACGGCAACTTCCTCGGGTGAGGGGCAGTCAGTTCTGTAGAGAGAAATGGCGCATTGACGACACGACGACGCACCACCCAGGGGAGCGCATATGCACATCAGGGGCGACCACGCCGAGCTGGTCGTCGGGGGCCGACTGGACGTCCGAAGCGCGGCGGACGCCCGTACGGCCCTGCATTCCGCCGTTGACTCCGGCGGAGGGGATCTCGTACTCGACCTGACCGAGCTGGACTCCTGGGATGCCACCGGGCTCGGCGTGATCATGGGGGCGCACCGGAGGGCGGGCCGGGTGGGTCGGCGGCTCGTCCTGCGCGGGGTGCCGCCCCAGATGCAGCGGCTGCTGGTGGCCACCCGACTGCACCGCATCCTGGCGATCGAGGGCGGGCTCGAGGCGGAGACGCTGCCGCGCGTCTGACTCCCCGGGTGGTCCGGGCCGTTCCGGGGGTCCGAATCCCCGGGGTGGCGCGGGCCGTTCCGGGGCCGGTGGATACTGTGACGAGGTCTTGTCCGGCACTCGCCGGACATCATCCGGCACTCACGGCGCGCCACGCATCTGGGGGGCACAGGGCCATGGAGCAGCACCACCGCGCAGCGCACGAGCACGGCCACGACGATCCGAGCCCGCGTTCCGCGGACGCCGCCGCCGCGCCGCAGCCGCCGCGGGACGCGGACGTGACGGACGCCCCTGCCGTGCCCGCGGCCCGTTCCGGCTCGCCCGCCGGGCCCGCGCTGCCCGTCCGGGGCGCCCTGCCCGTGCGGGGCGGTTCGGGAGCGGCCGAGGGCACCGCGGAGCCCGCGCCCGTCCGTACCGTACGCATCGTCGCCGGCGACCACTTGCTGACCGTCAACCCGGTCGACGGCAGCGAGATAGAGCCCTGCCCGCCCGGTGAGCGGCGCGCCCGGCCCGAGCGGCACACCCCCGACCAGCGCGCCGAGCTGCGCCGGGCCGCGGCCCCGCCCCGGCCGTCCGGCACGGTGGTGCCCGACCTGCCGATGCTGGAGCGGGACGAGGAGCGCGAGCGGCTGGCGCGGCTGCTGGCCCGCGGCCGTTCCGTACGGGTCACCGGGCCCTCCGGCGCCGGGCGCAGCGTGCTGCTGGAGGCCGTCGCCGCGGACTGCGAACGCCTGGCGCCCGACGGCGTCGTACGGCTCTCCGGCTACCACCGCAGCCCCACCGATCTGCTGTACGACCTCTACGCCGCCGTCTACCGCGCCCCGCTGTACCGGCCCGAGCGGGCCGAACTGATGGAGGCGGTGCAGGAGATCGGCGCGGTCGTCGTCCTGGACGACATCGAGTTCGGCGGCACCGCGCTCGACGAGTTCCTCGACGCGACGCCCGAATGCGCCTTCCTGATCTCCGCCACGCCGGACGTCGCGGCCCCGTCCGCCGATGCGCACCTCGAAGAGGTCTTCCTCTCCGGGCTGAGCCGCACCGCCGGTCTGGAGCTGCTGGAACGGGCCCTGCGGCGCCCGCTGGAGGAGGACGAGGCGAGCTGGGCGGCGGACCTGTGGTTCGAGTCGGAGGGGCTGCCGCTGCGGTTCGTCCAGGCGGGCGCGCTGCTGCGGCAGCGCGATGCCGCTGAGGGTGGGACGGGGGCCGACGAGGAGCCGCGGGACGCGATGCCGCTGCCGTCGCTCACCTCGGCCGCGGCCCCGGCCACGCTGCTCACCGCGGCGCTCGGCGAGGCGGCCCGCGACGCCCTGCGGTTCGCGGTCGCGCTCGGCGGCGAATGCCCGCACCAGGCGCATCTGCCCGCCCTCACCGAGGACCACCCGCACGCAGACGCCGCCCTCGGCGAACTGCTCGCCCACGGCCTCGTCACCACCGTGGGGCCGCACTACCGGCTGGCGGCCGGGGTCGCGGCCCAGCTCGCGGCGGACGGGTACGCGGGCGACGCGGCCGAGTCCGCCGGGCGGGTGCGCACCGTGGCCCAGCACTACACCTGGTGGGCCGGTCACCCCTCGGTGGCGCCCGAGCGCGTCGCCGTCGAGGCGGACGCGATCCTCGCCGCGATGGCCGCCCTGGTCGCCGACCGGGAAGCCGGTCACGCCGACGCCGCCGTGGATCTGGCCCGGGCCGCCGCCCCCGCCTTTGCCGCGGCGCTGGACTGGGGCGCCTGGGAACGCGCCGTCCGGCACGGCCAGGAGGCGGCGCGGCTGGCCGGACAGGTCGCCGACGAGGCGTACTTCCACCACGAGCTGGGCGTCCTCGCCCTGTGCACCGGCAACCTCGACCGGGCCCGCGCCGAGCTGGAGGCGTCCATCGGGCTGCGCGGCGCCCTCGCCGACAAGCGCGGCACGGTGGCGGGCCGCCGGGCGCTGGCGCTGGTGAGCGACCGTAAGGGCGCGGCGATGGCCAACGCGTTCGGGCCGGGCGTCGTACGGCCGCATACGGAGGAGCCGGAACCGGAGCCGGAGCCGACCCCGGTTCCGGGGGAGAACGCGACCACGACCATCACCCCGGTGGTGGCCGAGACGACGAAGATACCCCCGGCGCCCCCGGTGACCCCGGTGGCCGCCACGGCGGCGCTGCCGACGCCGCCGCCCCCCGCCAGGCGCGGTCCGAAGGTCCTGCGAGGGCTCGCGCTGACCGGGGCCCGGCGCAATCTGGCCGCCGCGGGGGCGGGGGCGCTGCTGGTGGCCGTCCTCGGCACCGTGGTGACCCTCGGCGCCCTCGGCGACGATGACGGCAAGAACGCGCCCGACCGCGTCAAGCCGCGGGAGTCGGCCTCGCAGCAGGACGACGACAAGGACCTGACGGCCGACGAGCCGTCGGACACCCCCGGCCAGGGAACGCCCCGGCCGGGGCTGAGCAACGTGCCGTTGTCGTCGCCGTCGTCGGGGCCGACGAGCAGCGGGACGAGCAGCGGGTCCCCGAGCGGGTCGGCGGGGCCGACCGATCCGTCGACGAGCGGTGGCCCGTCGCAGCCGCAGAGCCCGACGGCGCCGTCGTCGCCGCCGACGACGGACGAGCCCACGCACGAGCCGACGAACACGCCGACGCCCCGGCCCACGTCCCCCACGACGCCCCCGACGCACCCCCCGACGACGGCGCCCACGTCCCCCACGAACACCGCGTCGAACACCGCCGGGGGCCCGCTCCCGAGCAACGGTGCGTCCACCCCGCCATCGACGGCCGCGACGGCATAGGCAATCCCCACCCCGCCCTTCCCGATACCGGGGCTCCGCCCCGGACCCGGTCCTCAAACTCCCCCAGCTACCGCTGGGAGGTGCCACCTGGACGGGCTGGATTCCAGCCCGTCCGGCGGAGGACAGCGCGGGCAGCGCCCGGAGGGCGCGGGGGCGGGCACCGGAAACCGGCCGGGGGGCGCGGGGCCCGGGTGGCCGGAAGGGGTGGGTCCGGGCTCAGAAGAGGCGGAGCTTGTCGTCCTCGATGCCGCGCAGCGCGTCGTAGTCCAGGACGGCGCACCCGATGCCGCGGTCGGTGGCGAGCACCCGCGCCTGCGGCTTGATCTCCTGGGCCGCGAACACGCCCTTCACCGGCGCCAGGTGCGGATCCCGGTTGAGCAGTTCGAGATAGCGCGTGAGCTGCTCGACGCCGTCGATCTCGCCGCGCCGCTTGATCTCGACGGCCACCGTCGTGCCGTCCGCGTCCCGGCAGAGAATGTCCACGGGGCCAATGGCAGTGGGGTATTCACGCCGAATAAGCGTCCAGCCATCGCCCAGTGTCTCGATACGGTCGGCGAGCAGCTCCTGAAGATGGGCCTCGACGCCGTCCTTGATCAACCCGGGGTCGACACCGAGTTCATGCGAGGAATCATGGAGAACGTCCTCCATGGTGATGATGAGCTTCTCGCCCGCTTTGTTCACGACCGTCCACACATTGTCATCGCCTTCCTTCAGCGTGCACGGCGGAGACATCCAGTTGAGGGGTTTGTAGGCCCTGTCGTCCGCGTGAATGGACACACTGCCGTCGGCCTTGACGAGGATCAGGCGGGGTGCCGAGGGAAGGTGGGCGGTGAGGCGGCCGGCGTAGTCCACGGAGCACCGGGCGATGACGAGACGCATGGTCGGCAACGCTACTCGACCACGGAGGCTCCACGCGATTCGTCCGGCGATGGACCCGTTCAGCAATGGCTGGTTGTGTGCCCATTCTGGTGGTGCGGGCACAAGGGCCGGAATACCTTTGAAGCGGGCGGTCGCCGGACGGGTACGCTGCGTCGCCGTCCGCCCATCCCACCCCTGAGACCCCGCATCCGGGGTCGCGAGAGGAGAACCCATGTCGCTCGACGTCTCACCGGCCCTTCTCGAACAGGCCGAGCGAGGCGAGGTCGACGAAGCCGCATTCGTCGACTGCGTCCGGAACTCCCTACCGTACGCATGGGAGATGATCAGCTCTCTGGTGGCCCAGCTGAAGGTCGACGGCGGGGAGTTCGCCGACAACCAGACGCCGCCGCCGGACGAGCAGGCCCGCGGACAGCTGCTCCGCGCGCTGGCGAGTGACGCGATACGTGGCGCGCTCCAGCGTCACTTCGGGGTGCGGCTGGCCTTCCAGAACTGCCATCGGGTGGCGGTCTTCCCGCTCGACGCGTCGGCCGACGAACGCCTGGCCCGCTTCACCTCGATCCGGGGCCAGCTGCTGAACCAGTCGCCCGAGCTGCGCGACTGCTGACGCGATGTCCGCTGCCGCTCCACCAGGGGGAGGTGTGTCAGAGCAGGAGCGGCAGCACTTCACCACCGAGACGCCGTACGTTCTGCTCCGTGGCGGCCAGATCGCCCGACCCCTCCACCATCAGCGCGAAGCGCGTGATGCCGGTGCGCTCGGCGGTGGCCGCCAGCCGGTCGGCGCACAGCCGGGGCGGGCCCACCGGGTGCAGGGCGCACAGCAGCTCCGCGTAGCCGACCGGGTCGCGCATGCGGCGCTCCCGGCCGTCGACCGTGACGTGGGCGCCCAGGCCCTGGCGTAACCAGCCGGGCATCGCCTTGGTCAGGGTCTCCGTCGCCGCGGGGCGCGCGTCCTCGATCTGCACCACCCCGGCCGAGACGTGCTCCGCGGCCACCGCCGCGACCTCGTCGGGGGAATGCCCCGCGGCCAGCGCGGACTTCTTCCACAGCCCGACCGCCTCGGCCTTCTCCTCGTCCCCGCAGTGCATGCCGAGCAGCATGGGCAGCCCGCGCTCGGCGGCCAGCCGCACGCTGCCGGGCGAGGTGCACGCCATGACCACGGGCGGGGTGCCGGTCGTGCCCGGGTCGTCCGGGCGCGGTACGACGGGGACCTCGCGGAAGGCGAACCGCTCGCCGTCCGCCCCCACCCGGGGCTCCCGCAGCCAGCGCAGCAGCAGGTCGAGCGCCTCGGGGAAGCCGTGCTCGTACGCCCCCAGCCCGGTGCCGAAGACCTCCAGGTCCACCCAGGGCCCGCCGCGGCCGACACCGAGGGTGAACCGGCCGCCGGAGCTGAGATGGAGCAGTGCCGCTTGCTCGCCCAGCGCGACGGGGTGTGCCGTTGGAAGTACGCTCACCGCAGTACCGACGCCTATGCGCCGGGTACGTCCCAGCAGCAGGGCGGCGAGGGTGACGGCGGACGGGCAGACGCCGTACGGCACGAAGTGGTGCTCGGCGAGCCAGACCGCGTCCAGTCCGGCGTCCTCGGCGAGTTCGGCCGAGCGGACCGCCCGGTGCAGCGCCTCCTCCTGTCCTTGGCCGGGAAATTGAGCGGCCAGAATGAAAGCCCCCACACGCATCGCCATCTGCCTCCTTGTCGCGGCTCCATCGCCGACGCGGGCATCCCCTACTGGCATTAACGTCTGACACGTGCCAAGGGCACGGCCTGGCAAGTATTTTTCATGATGATCTGAGGGTGGCTGTGGAAGACGACTTACCAGGTGCGTGACCGTTACGCGTACGCTGGTCACAGTCAGTAGCTCCCAGCCCTGTCGAGGTGCCCCGTGTCTCCACGCCGAAACCGCTCCCGAGGTGGCGAGAAGCCCGTCGACCGCGTCGGCACGGACCGTTACGGGCTGGAGCGCACCGAGTCCTGGCAGGGGGAGGAGTGGGTGGTGCGGCTGGTGGGCGGCGGGGGCTCCGGCAAGCACTACCGCTGCCCCGGCTGCGACCAGGAGATCCCTCCCGGGGTGCCCCATGTGGTGGCCTGGCAGCAGCACATGGGCGTGGACGACCGCCGCCACTGGCACAAGGCCTGCTGGAACGCGCGGGACCGCCGGAGCGCCAAGCTCCAGCGGTCCCGTAACGCTCCGCGGTACTGATCGCGAGTGGTGCTTCTCCGCAGGAGGCGGAGAAGTGGGACGGCGATCACAGGTGTCCGTGCGTGGTGGCGTGGTTCATGGCTTCGGAGTACTCGCGTCGCAGGTAGCGGGCAGAGGCGCCCTTGAGGCTGTTGACCAGTTTGGAGACGGCGATCTTCGGCGGGTAGTGCACCAGCAGGTGTACATGATCGCGTTCGCCGTTGAACTCCTTCAGGTCCGCCTCGAAGTCCTGGCACACGTTCCACATGATCTCTTCGCAGCGTGTCAGCATCTCATCGTGGACATCTCCATGCCGATACTTGGTCACAGAGACCAACTGAACGTGCATCGCCGAAACCACATGCCCGTCACAGCGACATTCGTCCACGCCATCCATGAGACCGCAATATGGTCGCGCTCGTGCAGCTCCGCTACAACTACCGGGTATACCCGGACACCCCGCAGCGCCGCGCGCTGGCGCGCGCTTTTGGGTGTGCGCGGGTGGTGTGGAACGACTGCCTGCGCGACCGGGAGGAAGCACACGCGGCGGGGCGGCCGTATGTGACGTCGGCCGAACTGTCCCGGCGCCGCATCACCCAGGCCAAGCGCACCCCCTGGCGCGCTTGGCTGGCCGAGGTGTCGGCGGTCGTGCTCCAGCAGTCTCTGCGCGACCTGGATACCGCCTACAAGAACTTCTTCGACTCCCTCAAGGGTCAGCGCAAAGGCCGCAAGGTCGCCCCGCCCCGGTACAAGTCGAAGAAGGACGCCCGGCAGTCCATCCGCCTGAACACCAACGCCTTCTCCCTTCGGGAGGATGGCACGGTGTACGTGGCCAAGGTCGGCGACATCAAGGTCACCTGGTCCAGGCCGCTGCCGGCCGCGCCCACTTCCCTGACCGTCACCAAGGACTGTGCGGGCCGGTACTTCATGAGCTTCGTGGTGGACACCGCACCGGATATCCTCCCCGAGCTGGATCCCGAGGTCGGCATCGATTTGGGACTGTCCACCTTCGCCGTCCTGTCCGACGGCACCCGCATCCACTCCCCGAAGTTCCTGCGCCGCGCGGAGAAAAAGCTGAAGCGGTTGCAGAAGGACCTCAGCCGGAAGGCCCGGGGATCGAAGAACCGAGCCAAGGCCCGTGCCCGGGTCGCGCGGCAGCACGCCCGGGTGGCCGACCGCCGCCGGGACTGGCACCACAAGGCATCCACACAGATTATCCGTGACAACCAAGCGGGTGCGACACGAAGCCGCACCAATCAAGCGGCTGTATTTCGAATAGGAGCAATATAGGAGATACAGCTCGGTCTCGGCGTCGGTCGAAGTCTGACCCTTTGACGGCGTGTCAATACTGACCCATTTGCGGATCTTCGTCTGATTCTTGGCCTTGGTGATCAAGGTCA